>CAZFOI010000360.1:0-2390 GCA_964520605.1 uncultured Bacteroidales bacterium | reverse complement strand
TCCTTCAATCAGGGTATAAATATTGCCTGATACCCTTCCTGACAATGTTCCTACCCCCCTGTTGCCGGTAACCCGAACGCCATTGATGATCACATTGCGGACTATCACCTGATTGCTTAGCGTACCGTCTCCGATTACGCCAAAAAGACCAACATTGTTTCCATTAGGACGGTAAATAAAAAGGTTTTGAATTTCATGGTTTTGCCCGTCATATACGCCGCGAAAGGGGGTGTCGGTATTTCCTATAGGAAGCCATCCGGCGCCACTGAACCAGGTTTCGGTTGCTGCAGCATTGATGGTGGCTTTTTGTCTGTAATGAAAGGCCATTCGCTGGGCCGGGGTAAAGCCATCAATGGTGCCTTCTGCTGCTATCCAGTAAAGATTTTCCAAAGAGGCAATCTCATAGGGCGATGAAGATGACCCATTCCCTGCCGCAGGCATGGTGGTCGTGGGCGTAGTGGAATTGGCGGAAAAACCAAAGCAGAGAAAAAATAATATAGTGAATAGTTGCGCTCTCAAATCTTGTCCTAATCTATATAAATATACCTATATGTTCATTTGGTAGTACAAATATAATCATAAGTCTGATGATTTGCAAGTAAAAAAGGGAGGCGAAACCTCCCTTTCCTTCGAACTAATTTACCAACGGTCTTACTGCTGCATATAGCTTTCGATGGGTTCGCAGGTGCAAACCAGGTTGCGGTCTCCATAAGCATCGTCTATGCGGGTAACCGGAGTAAAATACTTCATTTCCCTTACCCATGGCCTTGGGAAAGCGGCCTTTTCGCGGCTGTATGGCTTTTCCCAGTTGTCGGTAACCACCATGGATGCCGTATGGGGGGCATTGCGGATCACATTGTTTTCGGCATCAGCCCTGCCTTCTTCAATCTCGCGAATTTCCTCCCGGATGGCAATCATGGCATCAACAAAGCGGTCGAGTTCAGCCAGGGGCTCGCTTTCGGTGGGCTCCACCATCAGGGTGCCGGGTACGGGGAAAGCCACTGTGGGGGCATGAAATCCGTAGTCCATCAATCGCTTGGCAATGTCAATGGCATCAATGGAAATGGTGCGCTTGAACGGATTGCAGTCCAGTATCATTTCATGGGCCACATGTCCGCGCTTGCCGGTGTACAAAACCTTGTAGTGATCCTGGAGTTTGGCCTTTAAGTAATTGGCAGAAAGAATGGCTACCCGGGTAGCATCTTTGAGTACATCCGCCCCAAGCAGTTTGATGTAGGCATAGGTAATGGTCAGGATCAGTGCGCTGCCAAAGGGGGCGGCGGCTACTGCCGGTATGCCCTGCTCCCCTCCAGTTTGTACAAGGGGGTGGGAGGGCAGGAAGGGCGCCAGATGGGCTGCCACGCCAATCGGGCCTACGCCCGGACCACCGCCCCCATGAGGTATTGCGAAGGTTTTGTGGAGGTTCAGATGGCAGACATCGGCCCCGCAGATGCCCGGATTGGTAAGACCAACCTGTGCGTTCATATTGGCTCCGTCCATGTACACCTGGCCCCCGTTTTCATGAATGATGCGGGTAAGTTCCAGGATTTCTTCTTCAAATACGCCGTGGGTAGAGGGATAGGTAACCATAATGGCTCCCAGCCTGTCTTTGTATTCGGTGGCTTTTGCACGAAGGTCGTCCATGTCGATATTTCCGTTATCGTCGCATTTAACCACCACTACCTGCATCCCGGCCATAACGGCACTGGCAGGATTGGTTCCGTGGGCAGATGAAGGAATCAGGGTAACATTGCGGTGGGATTCTCCACGGCTTTCATGATAAGCCCTGATGACCATCAGTCCGGCATATTCTCCGGAAGCACCGGAATTGGGCATAAAGGACATCCTGGCAAACCCGGTGATCTCGCAAAGATCGCGTTCTAACTTCCCGATCATCTCCAGGTAGCCTGCAGCCTGGTCGGCCGGTACAAAGGGATGCAATCCATTGAATTCAGGCCAGCTCAGCGCAAACAATTCCGTAGCAGCATTGAGTTTCATGGTGCATGAACCCAAAGGAATCATTGTCCGGTTCAGGGCCAGGTCTTTGTTCTCCAGCTTCTTCATATAGCGCATCATTTCGGTTTCCGAATGATAGCTGTTGAAGGTGGGATGGGAAAGAAACGCACTGCTGCGATACAGTTCAGAGGGGAAGGTGGTGATTTTGCTGCACTCCGCCGGATCGCATACAAACAAATTGAAATCTTTTCCGGCTGCCTCAGACATCACAGCCAGTATGGCATTCACATCGTTCAGGCTGGTGGTTTCGTCCAGACTGATGCCGAAATGGGTATTGTCGATTTTGCGGAAATTCATGCCACGGGTTTCTGCAATATGATGCAGGTTTTCAGCCTCTACTCCCCCGGGCACTGCAAAATGCAGGGTGTCAAAGA
>CAZFOI010000359.1:0-2399 GCA_964520605.1 uncultured Bacteroidales bacterium | reverse complement strand
GTAAGCGCTTTCCAGCAGCTGGTTGAAAGATGCCAGGGAAAGTGTGCCGGTCTGAACACCGATAGTTTTGCCTTCCTTAATAATCGGAGCGGCTAAAACATATACCACTTTCTGGCTGGCTTTAGAAACCAGCGGCTCCGAAATATTAACCTTGCCTTGCATGGCCTTAATGAAATATTCCCGCTCCGCCACATTGATAACGCTGCCATCCGTTCGATAAACGGTTCCACCATCCGGTGAGTAGACAGCCATGTTTTCGTAATACCCCCACTGTTCAAAATACTGATCCAATGAATCGGCAATTTGTTCAACATCCATTGTTCGCACCCGGGCCGTTCCTGCAACAACGACCATATCATCCTGGCGCTCTTTGATCCATTGATCAATATACTGACTCTGTGATGTGGCCGTTTGCCCAAAATCATGACGGATGCCTTCCAGCAGAACGGTGCTGCTTTGCTGGTAAAACAAACCTGCCATTAATAGCAACGGAATCACCGAAATGGCAAGCATAAGCATGGTCAATTGGAAAGAAAGCGAATTGACTCGTGAATGAACTTTTTTCCCCAAAGTATCCTCCCTCATTACCTGCGACCAGCAAATAATAAAATCAAACTCGCTCAAAGGCTAAATTTTTCAACAATACAGTGCATGAACACAATCCTTGAATGCGTGCGAAAAAGGCTGCCTTTTAATGAGTCTGCGTTCAGTCTTGTTTATATCCGGTTGAACTATCCTGTTGGGTAAAAAAACAATATGGATATCATAAAAATAGCGTGAATTTGATGGTAATAATTCAATAACCATATATTTACACAGAAAATACTGATAATGAAAACCAAAGGCTTACTTGCCCTCCTGTGTTTGAGTCAAGCGTGATGGTTTGTTTCATTTATTTTATCGGCCATCAGCCAGATATGAGAAACCTTCTCCCCCGTTTAACTGCCGCAGTCACCCTGGTTTATTTCGCCCTGATTTGAGAACTAAGCAGCAGATTAGGGTATTTCTGGTACCGATCCCAAAAATGTGTCAGCCGGCTCCAACGCACAACCAGGCCGATGCCTGCCGCGGTGTGCCAGTCCGCTTCCAAAGCGGCATGGCATTGTTCCCCCTGTCCGCGCCGGGAATGGTGACAATAGCGGCATTCCAACGGTTGTAATCCAGTGCCAAACAATTGACAGTGATTATGGTGCAGGAATGTACAACCCCGCAAGCCGTAATTGACAAAAGATTCTTCACACCTTGGAAAAGCCGGAGACAGCACGCCAAAGGTAAGTTCTGGGGACATTTCCAACATCATGCGTCCAGCCAAACCAGCCTCAATAGCCCGGGCTGCCTCTTGCACACTCCACCAGCCGGGACGCTGGCAGTACTGCAGGCATACTTCGCAGGCGCAAGGCTCAGACGGCGGAAATCGTCTTTCGATCATCTGAGACGAATCGGTTATAGCTTGTTGGCGATGTCTTCGATTTCTCATTGATTTCTCTCCATTACTCGCGATTTCGCTCGAAAAAAAAAACAACCGCATTGTCAGGTAAACCCAAAAGATTTCTGCCTTTATTTTATATCCAACATCAAAAACAAAACCCCAAATAACATGAGAGATATAATGGTAGGGGAATCAAAGTATCCACGAAACACAGATTTTGTCTCTACAAAGGGGGTAAAAACGAGATGGCCTTCTCAACTTCGGTTAGCGCACAGTTAATTAAGCACAACGAAAGGATTTTGGAAAAACCAACCATTCAAGAATGGCTGGGCGTTTGCTTCTGCATCGGTATAACGATTGTTTTTACCTTTTTAATCTCCCGGAAAAGCATATCACCGCCCGATTTACTGGTCTACTTGCAAGCAGAAAAAGCCCCAGACTATTATTATGCTTACTGGTGTAACCCAATCTTCCACCTGATAGCCTTGCTTCCCTTGTCCTGGGCATATCTTATCTGGAACATCTTCAATTTAGCCGGCATCATTTGGGCCAGGCGGGTTTTTGGCGGTCACCCTATTCTGGTCTTCTTCAGTTATCAACTGCTGTCTTCCCTTTATTATGGGCAAATCAGCGGCCTGTTGGCCGGTGGCCTGGCGTTGTTTTGGTGGGCATGTGTGAATCGCAAGTTCTCACTGGCGGGGTTAGGCTTGCTAATCGCTTTATCAAAATATCAGGTTGGGCTTCTCCTGGGGGGAACACACTCCTTTGGTACGCCCAACCCGATTTTAAGCAGCTCATTCGGATTCTCACTCCGCCTTTGATAACTGGCCTGATCACGCTGGCCATTTACCCTCAATGGCCTGCTGATTTAATTAGTCGTATGCAAAGCTTTCCCTACCAGGCGTTGGGCATCACTTTATGGAATTTTATTGGCGCTCGGAGCTTGCTATTTTTACTACCTCCACTCTTG
>CAZFOI010000358.1:0-2416 GCA_964520605.1 uncultured Bacteroidales bacterium | reverse complement strand
AAATGAAGTAACCATATGGAAAGATGTTCCGGGTTTGCTGAATGCTGACCCCAAGCTGTTCAGCGAAACCCTGCTTCTTCCAAATATTTCTTATCAGGAAGCCATTGAGCTGGCCTATTACGGGGCAACCGTGATCCACCCAAAAACCCTGAAGCCCCTTTTGAGTAAAGGAATTCCTTTAAAAGTACAATCATTTTCTGAGCCGGAAGCCCCTGGAACACTGATCAACACCAACAAGCAGCGCGATAGCGAGGTCCCGTCAATAATCATGAAATCCAATCAGGTGCTGGTTTCTATCTTCCCTAAGGATTTCAGTTTTATTGCCGAACACAACCTATCCAGGATTTTTGCAGATTTTGCAAAACATGGGATAAAAATCAACCTGATGCAGAACTCGGCTCTTAGTTTTTCTGTGTGTTTTGATCACGACCTTATAAAAACCCCGGCATTGTTACGCGATTTGGGAAAGAATTTCAGTGTTAAATATAACCTGGAGCTTGAATTAATAACCATACGGCATTTCGAAAAAGCACCTACTTCAGACCTTATCAGAGGAAAAAGAGTTTTTCTGGAACAAAAAAGCCGCACAACGCTTCAGGTAGTTGCGGGGAAGCCGTCTACCTGAATCTGTTTTCAAACTGTCTGAGAAAAGACCTGTTGGCATTCTGACAACTGTTGCCAACTTTGTCCAGACCGAACTCTTGATAGAAGTCCGGATTCAGGGACTGACTTGCAGAATATTTTACCGGAATCAGCAGCAGACTACCCGCAACCGGGTTCCCATCGCGATCGAATTTTCCTGAGTTCGGAGAATGGTTGCGAATAAACCAGGAACATACTTCAAACTCACTATAAATACGGCCCCAGGTGTCGCCTGCTTTTACAGTATATGACTTGTCTTCAGGAAAACGGGCAACAACAGCCAATGCATCGGCCCGTTCAGCTTGTTCTGCAGCCGAGGCCCTCTGATCGCTGGCCGGGGATTGTTCAGACTCTTCTGAAACAGAGGCCACGGCCTTTGATTTCTCTGATCTTACGGCCGGTTTGGGATTTTTTAAAAACAAATCATATACCATAAAGGCTATCGCCAACATGGCTAGTCCTATCAACAATCGCTTTAGAAAGGTCTTTTTTGAAAGCCGGGGGGTGTTTGCCGGATGGCTGACAGACGAATCGGGAGATGCAAAAGACCGGCCTGAATCTGCTGGGTAATAAAACTTCAACAGCAACAAAGCTGAAGGTATCGGTTCATCAGGATCGGTTTTTACCAAACGCTGAACTTTTGTGTGTGTCGGCATGGAGTCACTGAGGATTTTCCTGATTTGTCTTTCGTCAGGTTCAAGTGAAAAGCCGCCACACCCCATTAAGACCATGTCGCTGCTCCCCGGTTGCAGTGCCTGGGTACATACCCCTGGTTCAATTAAGGCCTGATTTCCCAAAAATACCAATTGCCATGGAGCTGCTGCACCTTCAGGATTGTTATCAAAAACCTCCCAGTGAAGTGGGTGCAATTTTTTACCATCATATAACAGCAGACTGATTTGCCCAACCCAGGCATAGTATAATTTTGAATCCTGCTCAAGCATCAAACAGCAACTCATTTCTCCCAGGCCATCCAGATTGCTTTTTGCGGCCTGCATATTCAGATAACCGTTTGTATAAATCAGCGCATTTCTTAAGGCATCCCGGGGATCCTGTCCGGTTTCGGTTTCAAAATAATATTGTATCCGTTCAGCGAATACCTCCAGCCAGTCTGTATCCGATTGTACAACTTCATTTATTCCTGCAACATAGAAAAGAAATCCATCAGGAACCTGAACAGCGCCGGCATGCTGGGTTCTGATCTCCGGATCACTTTCCATGGAGAAAGCATATTCAAAATCCCGCTGTTTAATTGTATTCATTTCATCAGTGGTTTGCCTTGTAAATATACGGATTATGCGTATTCAAGCGAAGCGGTAAGCTGAATATAATCGGCCCAACCAAGGTTTTCCGCCCTCTCTCCTCTCCATTTGTCCGGCAAATTATTCCAATCAGGATTAAAACCACTCAGGGCGTTTTTCAGGGTTTTTCTTCTTTGATTAAATGCTGCCTTCACTACCCTGTAAAACAAATCTTCCTTGCATGCCAATCTATAATCAGGTTTTCTTTGCAGTCGAATAACTGCGGATTTCACTTTTGGCGGAGGATCAAACACATGTTCACTAACCTGGAACAACAATTCGGTCTGATAAAAAGCCTGGGTCAAAACACTTAAAATACCGTAAACCTTGTTTCCTGGCTGGGATACAATTCGAAGAGCCACCTCCCTTTGAAACATGCCGACCATCTCCGGAACAATATCCCGATGCTCCAAAACACGAAACAAAATCTGAGAAGAAATATTGTAGGGAAAATTTCCAACAATACCTGTCTG
>CAZFOI010000357.1:0-2436 GCA_964520605.1 uncultured Bacteroidales bacterium | reverse complement strand
ATGGCCAAGCCGGCTCTCGAGGTGGTTATGAACGACACCGTGAAATTTCATCCGGTTAAATTCAAAAACATCTACAAGCATTGGATGGAAAACGTCAGGGACTGGTGCATCAGCCGTCAATTATGGTGGGGACAGCGCATTCCGGCCTGGTATCTCCCTGACGGAAGCTATGTGGTTGCGGCTACTCCTGAAGAGGCGCACCGCCTGGCATGTGAAAAAGCAGGACGCAATATTTCCATGCAGGAACTGAAACAGGATGAAGATGTTCTTGACACCTGGTTTTCTTCCTGGTTGTGGCCCATCTCCGTTTTCGATGGGATTAACCAACCCGACAATAAAGACATCAAATACTACTACCCCACCAATGACCTGGTGACCGCACCCGAGATTCTGTTCTTCTGGGTTGCCAGGATGATCATGGCGGGTCTGGAATACCGTGGAGAAATCCCTTTTAAAAATGTGTACCTAACGGGCATTGTTAGGGACAAGCAAGGCCGGAAAATGTCGAAATCCCTTGGAAACTCGCCGGAACCGCTGCAATTGATAGAAAAGTATGGAGCTGACGGAGTCAGGGCCGGCATGTTGTTCTCATCACCAGCAGGAAACGACCTGCCGTTCGATGAAAGTCTCTGTGAACAAGGCCGGAATTTCTGCAATAAAATATGGAACGCCTTCCGCCTTCCCCGTAGCTGGGAAGTGGACAATCAGGCCGGCATGCCGGAATCATCTTCGGCTGCCATCCAATGGTTTGAAGCCAATCTGAATCAGGCAATTGAGCAGATTAACGATCATTTTTCAAAATACCGTATAGCCGATGCCCTGCTAACCGTTTACAAGCTGGTATGGGATGATTTTTGCTCATGGTATCTCGAAATGATAAAACCGGCCTTTGGGGCACCCATCGACAAAGAGACCTTTGAAGCCACCACCGGATTTCTGGTCAGGCTCCTGAAGTTGCTTCATCCGTTCATGCCCTTTATCTCCGAGGAGCTTTACCAGCACCTGAAATCCGACACCGATCCGGAAAGCATCAGCATTTCCGAAATGCCTTCAGCATCAACCTATAATGAATCCATACTGAAAGAATTTGCCTATACCCGCCAGGTTGTCATGGCCATTAGAAATATCAGGCAGGAAAAAGCAATATCCTACAAAGAGGCTGTTGAACTATTTATTAAAAAGAACAACAAACAGACAGCCGATACCACCTTTGATCCGCTGGTAATGAAGCTCTGCAACCTGAGCCGGATTGAATATGTTGGCGAGAAGCCTGACAATGCACTGACATTCCTGGTAGACACCACAGAGTTTTACATTCCGGCAATGGAATCCCTGGATGTTGAATCCGAGCTCAAATCATTGCAGGAGCAACTCAGCTATCAGAAGGGTTTTATGAAATCTATCGAGGCAAAGCTTTCCAATGAAAGGTTTGTGAACAATGCCCCTGCCCAGGTGGTTGAAATGGAAAGGAAAAAACTTTCAGATGCCAGGGCGAGAATCGATGTGCTTCAGGCACAGATAAACGCGCTCAGTTCCTGATTTGATCGGGTGTGATTAATTGGCTTCCGGCAATTGCAACAGGGCATTTGCCTGTTCTATTTCGTCACGGCAGATGGTATGCCCCATATCAGAGTATATTTTCATCTGAACACTGGCTCCCAACTCTGTAAGCAAACCGGCAGATTCCTCTACCCTGTTTACCGGTATGTGCATATCCGGATCACTGCTGCCAATAAACACAGGGGTGTGGAGAAAATGTCCCCTGTAGTTTTCCCGCTTGATTTTCTGTCCGATAAGGCCACCCGAGAAAGCCAGTATCCCCCCATACCTTTTGGCATTTCGGGCTGTGTATTCAAGGGCAAGGCATGCACCCTGGGAAAATCCGGCAAACCATATCTGATGCGATGGAAACCCTTCGGCATTCAGTTCCCTTTCAAGATCGCTCAGCAAAGACAGGGCTGAATCCAACCAGGGTTGGTTCTGATCAACAGGAGAAAGGAAAGAGTATGGATACCATGTGTTGGCTGTTGCCTGGGGGGCAAAATACGCCATATCAGACACATCAAATTCATGGGCCAGGCTCAGGATATCATCGGCTGAGGCCCCCCGGCCATGCAGCAGTATCATTACCCGCCGGGCTTCATCTGCAGGCATACCTGCCTTGTAAATCTCTTTTCGATGCATGGGAAAAATGATTTAGGAGTTGGCATTCAGCGTTAATGGCTCCATGGAAAGCGGCCCCAATTCCTGCTCTATGGAATCCCTGAACGCTTCATAGCGCATGGGAAGCATCAGTTTTTGACCAAGACTTTCTGAGGGTTCATCCACGTCAAACCCCGGACCATTGGTGGCAATCTCGAACAATACCCCGCCCGGTTCACGAAAATATACCGAACGAAAATATTTGCGGTCAATGACAGCGGTGGGATTCAGCAT
>CAZFOI010000356.1:0-2474 GCA_964520605.1 uncultured Bacteroidales bacterium | reverse complement strand
TGTTACCCTCTTTGATTTTATAATGAACAGTAACATTGTCTCCGGCCTTGAATGCGGGCCATTGTTTTTTCTCCACCAGGGTATCCTGTATGAAATGCATGATTTCCTTCTGGTTCATCGCTACGCGGTTTTATATCGTTAAGACTTTTTATCTTCTGAAAAGGAGTGCAAAGTTAGACAAATATTTTCAAAATAAAAAAGAATGGGTGGAAATAATACAATTCCCGGCTACATAATCAAAGATACCGATACCCATTCAGGGTTTAGATGATTAGAACCTACACTTTGCTTTGCTATTAAGCCGTTTTCTAAAAATATTAGCGATACATTGTTTTTTATCAGACCAAACACTTGTAATTGCCGAATAATTTTAACTTTGTATATACATAAACCCGGCCTAAGTTTTCATCTGGCAACCGTAGTTTCTCATTATCATCCTTACTATCAATCTTATAACTATGAAAAAAGCGCTACTTATTTTTGTTATTGCTGTCTGTTTCGGATCCCTCACAGCACAGGCAGGCTCATTCAAAACAATGGCATCAGGCAATGATGTCGAACCGGCATTCAGGGCCGGAGACAAAGTAATTAACCTTGGTCTGGGCCTTGGCAATGTGCTCTATATCGGCCGTTACTACAAGACCCGTATTCCCCCTGTTTCCATGTCGGTTGAGTATGGTTTTATTGACGACTTTCTGATCGAAGACCTTACCCTTGGGCTTGGGGCCTACCTGGGCGCCTCCGCAAACAGGTATGAGTTTCTGGGTTCAGGCTGGAATTATTTTAATGTAATTGTTGGAGCCCGTGGTGCAGCCCATTACACAGTGATAGACAAACTGGACACTTATGCAGGTCTGATGTTTGGTATCAGAATGAACTTCTCAAATAGTTTCGGATACAGCAATACCGAAACCAAGATTTCGCCCGGGCTGGCATATGCCGCATTTGTGGGAGGCCGCTATTATTTCTCCAATAACCTGGCTTTGTTCGGAGAATTGGGATATGGTATTTCATTTATCAATGCCGGACTGGCATTCAGACTGCCCTGATCTTGCTGGCTGTCAAAGCTTTTCAGGCCGGATATGCTACTTCAGCATATCCGGCCTTCTTTTTTGGGTTCGTTCAATTGCCTTTTCGTGTCGCCATTCAGCAATTTTTCTATCGTGTCCAGAAAGCAGTATTTCAGGAACCCTCCATCCTTTATAATCGGCCGGCCGTGTATATACCGGGGGCGACAACAATCCGTCCTGAAAGGAATCAGAAAGTGCAGATGTCTCATCTCCCAGTACACCCGGTATCAGCCTGATAATGGCATCGGTCATAAGCATGGCCGGAATCTCACCGCCCGATAGTACATAATCGCCAACGGAAACCTCCCTGCTTACCATTTGCTCCCTTATACGTTCATCTATACCCTTGTAATGTCCGCACAGCAGGATGATGTTATTAAGGCCTGAGAAACGATTGGCCATTGACTGATTGAATCTTTCTCCATCCGGTGTTAAAAAAATTACCTCATCATAGTCTCTTGATGCCTGCAGAGACCGGATGCAGCGATCAATCGGTTCTGGCATCATCACCATTCCGGCTCCGCCCCCAAAAGGATAATCATCAACCCTTTTGTGTCTGTCGGTTGCAAAATCACGGATGTTGTGAATGCCAATCTCAACCAATTGTTTTTCCATGGCCCTTTTGACAATTGAATGGTCAAAAGGGCCGGCAAACATTTCGGGGAACAGGGTCAGAATATCAATGCGCATGCGCGGGTTTTTATGCAAAAATAGCTGTTTTTTATGCCCATTGCTCAAAAACTCCCAATCCAAACAAGGCATAATCGTATTTCACCGGATCATGGGGATCCATGCTTCGCAACCTAATGTCCAATTCTTCAACAGCGTTTATATCGGTTTGTTTCCTGGTGAGCAGGTTCAGCTTTCTGGCCACCCGGGCAGAATGCACATCGAGCGGACACGACAGGGCTGAAGGAGAAATACTGCTCCAGAGCCCGAAATCGACTCCCTTTTTGTCGTTCCTCACCATCCACCTGAGAAACATATTGATTCTCTTGGCAGCTGATCCTTTGGCCGGATTGGCCAGGTGCTTACGCGTTCTCGGCTGGTGCGGTAAAGAAAAAAACCGATTGTGTAATGCTTCTATCCCCGGTATCACCGAAGTGCTGTCAGAGCTTGCAGCTATGACCCCTTGGAGCCCTCCATGCTCCCGGTAAATATATTTTAGCGCCTTGACAAAATACTTCGCATCATCAGACTGAAAGGTTCTGTGAACGAAACCATCAAATACCCTGAGATGAACTTCGCGATGGTTCATCACAAAATCATAAGGTGTGTCTCCCATTAGTTGCATCAGCCTGAGCGAATTCCTGATAATCGTAACTCGGTTACCCCAGGCAAGGGTGGCAGCAAAAAAGCCGGCTATTTCAATATCTTCCTTTTGGCCAAACCGGTGAGGAACAA
>CAZFOI010000355.1:0-2474 GCA_964520605.1 uncultured Bacteroidales bacterium | reverse complement strand
GATCACCGGGTTGAATGGGTTTGAACCCGGAAAAATCAATGGCCTTATCCAGAAAGCCTACCTGGGCTCCGATTCCAAGCCTGGCACCATAAAGTCTTTTGTGCCAGGAGTAGGTCAGCCTCACTCCGGTGTTTTTCTCAAACCCAAGCTGATCCTGCATGAATCCCAGGGCCAGCCCCCCGCGAATCAGGGGGATGGGGGCGTCTACATTCAGCATATAGGTTTCAGGACTCAGTCTGTTGCCATCTTCGTCCTTGAATCCGACCCATTGCTGACGGGCCAGGGCGGTAGTGCTGATGGCGCTTCTCAGTCCTGCGTATCCCGGATTGAATCCCATATTGTTGAACATATGGTGGCTGAAGTGAGCCTCCTGCTGTGCAAATGTTTCTGAGCTAAAAAGCAGCAGCAAAGCAAACAGCAGAAAACCGGACACATGCTTCATAATTCTTTGCATGGAAATATTCACTGGCATTCCCGATTTGATCCCGAATCAGGGGAGTGTTTTTCATGGTTAACGAAAAAACCCCTGATTTATTGAATCCGGGGGCAGATCAGATAAATTTTTTATATACCTGCCACCATTTCTCGGGTATCTCATCCCCACAGGCTGCAAGATAGTCATTATATGAACAGGGCACCAGATACTGCCTTTCGTATTTCTGCTGCATACCGGCCGGGCAGGGAACCTCCATCCACCAGCGGTCTGATATCTTGCTTTTATAGAAAACGATTTCGTTTTGAAAGTCTTTTATGGTTACCACGTAACGGATAAAATCCCCTGATTCCCTGCGCTTTTTGTCGGGAATGTCGTTCTTTCTTGAGGCAAACCCATCCAGAAAATACCAGATCATCTGTGCCACCAGGTGGGATGTCTGCTCCCCATGATCAAAGGCCGGGTTGGTTTCATAAAACCCGATTGAAGACAATTTGTCGCTCAAGCCTGCATAGCGCATAATCTGACAGGCCTCTTCCCCGTAAAACCCATGTGGCGAGGCATTTGCATTACCCGGTGCATCCGACTGTCTGATGCTGGAGATGTCAACACTCACAAAATCAGCATTTCTTACAACGGACTCTGTTTCTTCCATCTGACTTCTTACCAGGCCCAGACGATATGCATCAAAATACAGTTTTTCCATCATCTCAATGGCATCCTGATCTACAAAATATGTCTGGTACCCTATGTTGGCAAAATTGAAAAGGTAGTTTGGCTTGTGTGTCAGAATGGCACTCAGATAATTTTGTGCGTTGGTTACCTCCGGTTTTTCCAGTCCGATGTCGAAGCGGGCATCTACCGAGACCAGATTTACAACCTGACCGAGTTCCTTGTATGCCAGATAATTTGCGAATGTCAGGTCCTGGCTTCCACCAATGATTACCGGTGTAATGCCTTTTCCTATCAGATGGACCAGCGTGGTTTTTAACGCAAAATAGGTGTCTTTGATGTTGTCTCCGGTGCGGATGTTTCCAAGATCGGCTATCCTGATCTGCCCGGGTCCCCTGTATAACCTGTAAAGGTATTTCCGGATATAGTCAGGCGCGAGTCCGCACCCCTGATTGGTAAGGCTCTGGCGGTCTTCGGGTACTCCGATCAGGGCAATCTGTATGCCTTCCAAATCCGGAAATCCTGTCTCAGTATTGTGCTGTACCAGAGATCTCCCCAGCAGCAAAGGGTGCTTTTCATCTGAAGTCAGGGTTCCCTGGGCGCCAACCGGTTCAAAAAAATCACAAATATCCATGCTTTTCCTGCAGAATTAGGATTTGCCCTTTTTTCGGGCAGGTGCTTTTTTGGTTGTACGTGTTTTTTTGGATGGGGTTCCCTTTTCTATGATATTCATGCAGTCGGTATATTGCAATTCTTCCGGGTTGCTTCCCTTTGGTATTTTATAGTTGATGCCTGCGGCCGATATATAAGGCCCCCACCGGCCCTTCAGAATTTTCACATCGGGATTTTCATCAAATATCCGGATGATTTTTTCCCGGTCTGCTTTTCTTTTTTCCTCAATAATCTCAATGGCACGCGCTACTGAAATCGTGAGCGGGTCATCGTCCTTGGGAATGGAATAAAATTGTCCCGAATGCCTGATATAGGGCCCAAAACGACCGGAACCCACCACCATTTCCTGATTTTCGTACTCTCCGGCAGTTCTTGGCAATTTGAAAAGCGACAAGGCTTCTTCCAGGGTAATGGTTTCCAGGCTTTGCTCTTTAAGCAATCCTGCAAATACAGGCTTATCCTTCTCGTCGGCTTCCCCGATCTGGGCCATGGGACCAAAGCGACCTATCTTGGCATATACATTTTTACCGCTCGAAGGATCAACTCCAAGCAGGCGGGCACCACTGAATTTTTCGGTATGTTTCAGGGTGTTTTGTACCCTGATATGAAATGGCTCATAAAAACGGTCGATGACATCAGACCATACAACATTGCCCTGGGCTATCTCATCAAAATCTTTTTCTACCGTAGCCGTAAA
>CAZFOI010000354.1:0-2491 GCA_964520605.1 uncultured Bacteroidales bacterium | reverse complement strand
TCAATGCAACATACATAAGGTTTACCGTATCCAGCCATGCCTTTTCTTTTTCCTGGACAAGCAAAGGCTCGAAGCTTGTGTCTGAAAGCTTATTGCTATACCTTATCCAACAGGTTTGCAGTCCATGAAACGCATCCGGATCAAGGTTAACCCAGCTTCCTTTTCGAAGGTTACCGCTTGCCTTTGCTTCAGCAAAAGCGTAAATAACAGCGGGAAACTGCAGTCCTTTGGATTTGTGAATCGTCATGAGTTGCACGGCTTCCACGCCCTTTGGAATAACTACGGAGTAAGAGCCGGCATTGGACTTCCACCATTCGAGAAAGTCTGCCACGGAAGACTTGTTTGTCAGGGAAAAATCGAATACCGCATCAGAGAAAAACGCCACGTAAGGGTTTGGTTCGGGATCAATAAAAAAAGCCCGAATGATGGTTTCCGTGCAATCATACAGGTTTTGATGAGAGAAGTCCTCAAAATCAAATGCAATCCCATGGTCTTTAAGTAAGCGGTCGATAATGGGCTGGAGGGGCTTTGATTCTTTTTCTGCAAACAAACCGGATTGGAATAGAAATTCATGGATATTGCCAGGTTTGTTTATGTACTTTCTGTTAATAAGAAATGACACTATCTCCAGGGCGGCAATTCTGTCGGCCGGCCGGCTGTTAAGGGTAAGCAGTGCAACAATGAATTTGATTTCTTCAGCCTGGTTCAGAAACAAAGAATCAGGAGAAACCACAGGGATGTTCCGGATTGTGAGATAGCGGGCTATGGCCCGCAACTCCTTCCTTCGTCGGCACAATATGGTTATGTCTTTAAGCCGGAATCCCTGACCCAGAAGAGCATCCACTTCTGATTTAATCCCGGCGAGCATATTTTCCTCATAAGAGGGCTCGTCCCCAACGAAAACAAAGCTGGCATGCCCCCCGGGCTTATGCCCAGGAGCTTTTTGCTCCTGTCCCTCATATACTATGCGACTTTCATGAGGCAATAGTTCTCTGACATAAGCAAAAAAACGGTTGTTAAGGTCTATGATGGTTTCATATGAGCGGTAATTCCAATCCAATGGGAAATTTTTGTGATGTCGCACCAATGAGGCTTCCCACTCATCCCGGGAAATCGACTGGATAGTGCCCGGTAGTTTGGGAAGCGCAACAAACTGGCTTGCGTCCCCATCCCTGAAACGGTAAATGGCTTGTTTGCCATCTCCCACCACCATCCCCAAACCTCCTCCCGAAAGGGCATTCGTAAGCAGGGGAAGGAGGTTCGTCCACTGTAGCATGGAAGTGTCCTGAAACTCATCAATCATGTAGTGGCGGTATTTTTCGCCAAGGCGTTCATAGATAAATGGAACCGGCTCCTTTGCTACAACAGCGGCAATCTTTTTATTGAAGTCGGAAATATGAAGCAGGGTGTTTTCCTGTTTGTTCTGTTCGATTATCTGATGCAGCATGGAGAGTACTCCAACGGGGTAAATATTGTTCAGGATTTCCCCTTTTTCTCTCAGCATCCGGATATGGCTGTTGTTTTCTCCGGTTATGGCATAATAGTATTGAAGCAGCCGGTCTTTCATCCCCTCTATTGCCTGACGATCCCCGGGCGATGTTTTGGCACTTGTCCATGCATCATCTTCAACGGTTCTTTTTACATAGGCATTTGGGGATGGCTCATCATTGGATTTGTTGCTGAGTTTTTGGAAGAAACCATAAATTCCCCTGTTTCCCTGAAAGAAAGCTTTTGAATCCAGATTGCCGCTGTGAATAAGGGCAATGGCAGCCCTGGCATTTTGGCTGGTTTCCAGATGGTATTTTCTAATATCCTCTCTTAATTGTCTGCCGATACGGATATAATCTGCAAGCCCGAGCGAGCCAAGTGCCTTCAGGTTTGCCTCGCAGTTTTCTTCAAACAGGGTTTGGGCCAGTTTGCCAATCAGATGGTCTATACGCAAGTCTGCTTCGTCTTCGATCCGGTTGTTAAGGAAATGGGTTAATAGTGTGGTTAGATGCTCATCTACGCCAGCCTGGCTGATGAGTTTGTCTACGGCATCATCCAATAGACGCGCCCGGTCCATCTCGATCTCAAATGAAGGCGGTACCCTGAGGTCATGGGCAAAACTTCTGACCACCCTGTGCATAAAACTGTCGATGGTCCCAACAGAGAAATCAGAATATCCGTGCAGAATCAGGGAAAGGGCCCGGGCGGCATTGCCTGCAAACCTTTCTTTAGGAAATGTTTCCCCGTTTTTTTCTGACTCAGCCTCCATTTGTTCAAGCAGGCTGGTGGTCTGCTTTCCGGCATTCCCATTTTGCCAGGCCACTATGTTTTCCAGCTCTGTTACAATACGGTCTTTCATTTCGCCGGCGGCTGCATTGGTAAATGTAATGGCCAGAATATGACGGATTTGATCCGGATTTCTCAGGATCAATTTGAGGTATTCCTTAACCAGCGTATAGGTTTTTCCGCTTCCGGCTGATGATTTATAAATGTGAAATCCGGC
>CAZFOI010000353.1:0-2504 GCA_964520605.1 uncultured Bacteroidales bacterium | reverse complement strand
TATAGCCTCCTCCAGCCACAAATTCACGGATTTTTTTGGCCACGGCCAGTTTCATCTGGGATACTTTGGTGAATCCCATATTGCGTGCGGTTTCCTCTGCAAGGCGCACTTCTTCCTGATACCAGGGCGCCGTATGATAGGCAAACCAAAACTTGCCGTATTGTCCGGTAAAGTCCTCATGATGGAGATGCAACCAATCATACAGGGGCAATACCCCGTCAATAACTTCCCTGTCATAAATTACGTCATAGGGTATTTCGGCATAGGACAAGGCCAGGGTAACGGCATCGTCCCACGGAAGGCTGTTGGGTGGAGAATACACGGCAATACGGGGCACTTTATGCAATCTGATCTCATCGGCATTCATTTCCGGATCGGCAATTTCCCTGAGAATGGCAGCTGCCTGTACATCGGCCACAACCTGGTAACTAACCCCTCTTACAAGCAACTCCTCCTCAAACGCCCGGTTGTGAGTAAACAGGAAACTCCCGCCTCTGTAATTAAGCAGCCAGCTGACCTCCACATCATGGGTAAGTACAAAATAGGCAATCCCATATGCTTTCAGGTGGTTTTGTTGTGCCTTATCCATAGGCACCAGGATCTGGGCAGCAAAAATACCATTTGCCGAAAAAATCAGGGTAAAAAAGACAAGCAAACGTAACTTCATAAATAATCCCTCCTCACATTAGTAAGGCAATTCCCCACCGCTTTGTTCAACTGTTAAAAAGGAATGTCCTCATCATCCATCTCATTCATGCGCGATGGAAGTGTAAGGGTACGTGAATCGTCATCAAAAACGCCAGAGGGGGGCAATCCGGGTGCGCCCGAATCAGAAGATTCGTAGTCAGTAAACTTGGCGAAGCGACTGATAAACCTCAGGGGGATATCTCCCAGGCTGCCATTACGGTGCTTGGCAATAATCAGTTGTGCAAGACCTTCCGTAGAATGGCCATCTTCATCGGTGGTGATCTGGTAATACTCCGGACGATAAATAAACAATACCATATCGGCATCCTGCTCAATGGCTCCGGATTCCCTAAGGTCTGACAGTATCGGTCGTTTGGAACCTCCGCGTGTTTCCACCGCACGGCTAAGCTGGGAAATGGCCACAACCGGAATATCAAGTTCTTTGGCCAGACTCTTCAGTGAGCGGGATATGTTGCTTATCTCCTGTTCACGGTTGCCCCTGCCGTCACTGCCTGCAGACATAAGCTGGAGATAGTCTACTATGGCAAGCTGGATATTATGCTGTGACTTCAGCCTCCTGCATTTTGCCCGCAACTCAAAAATATTCAGGGCCGGGGTATCGTCAATAAAAAGAGGGGCAGAGGTAAGATTGCCAATCTTGGCATTGAGCTGCTCCCATTCATACTGCTCCAATTGCCCCCTGCGGAGTTTCTCGGCATCCAATTCGGTTTCAGAGGCAATCAGACGGGTAACAAGCTGCACCCCTGTCATCTCAAGAGAAAAAACGGCAATGGGCCTTTTAAAGTCAACCGTCATATTTCTGGCCATACTCAGTACGAAGGCCGTTTTACCCATACCGGGGCGGGCGGCAAGAATGATCAGGTCAGATTTCTGCCATCCGGCAGTCATGGCATCAAGCCGGGCAAAACCGCTGGGGATGCCACTGATGTGTCCGTCGTTGTTTCGCGCACCCTCGATATTTTCAACCGCCTCCCTTACCAGGGCATGCATATCGCGGTAATTACGCCTGAGGTTGTTCTCACTAACCGCAAAAAGTTCCTTCTCCGCACGATCCAGAATATCGAAAACATCCTGGGCGTCTTCGTAGGAATCCCGAATAATCTCCCCGCTGATCCTGATCAATTCACGTTGCAGGTGTTTTTGCAAAATGATGCGGGCATGAAACTCCACATTGGCCGCAGAAGCCACCCGGTTTGTGAGCATGGAAATATAGTAAGCCCCTCCTACCAATTCCAGTTCGCCCCGTTTCCGGAGTTCCTGGGTAACCGTGAGAATGTCTACGGGCTGAGAAGACCCGAAAAGATGTTGAATGGCGTCAAATATCTTCTGGTGGGCTTCCTTATAAAAAGCCTGGGGGCTTAGCAGGTCTATTACCAGGTTGGTGGCGCTTTGCTCAAGCATCATGGCACCCAATACGGCCTCCTCAAGATCCGGCGCCTGGGGCGGGACCCGTCCATGGTCTGCATAATCCACAGTAAGTGGCTGTCTCTTAGACTTCCTGACAAATGAGTCTTTTACGGGTTGCTCTCTTTTTTCCATAATTCAAATATAAGCAATCAAAATGCGCCTCAGGTCGATTTCATGGATTTATTTTTTCAACAATCCGGCATTCAAATTCTTATGGCAATGACCGATAAAATCGCAGGGATAAGGTGAGTGACAATGGGCTCCCACATCAATATCGGGAGATTTGTTCATTTGCGTTACCGCCCTGAATCGTTGAATTTTCTCATCCACCATCTCCTGCTTCTCCAAAACAATCCCCAGCACGCTCTCTTCCAAGAACATTTTTGCCG
>CAZFOI010000352.1:0-2506 GCA_964520605.1 uncultured Bacteroidales bacterium | reverse complement strand
GTTGATCATATTATATCTATCAGGGCATGTTTTCTGCAAGAAAAATATCTTAAATTAAAAAAACGACCTTTTCACATATGTGAAAAGGTCGTTCGATGCCGTCAAGAAATTCTTTTTTGAAAAATGATTATTTCATAATGCTGGGCAGCCACAGTGAGATCTGCGGAACATAAGACACCAGTATCAGAAGAGCGGTGCATATGGCGAGAAACGGCAGAGACTGCTTGAGGGTACGCTCCAGTTTCTCCTCCGCCAGCGTATTGCCCAGAAGCAGGCACACACCGACAGGCGGAGTTACCATACCGATACTGAGGTTCAATACGATGATGACGCCGAAATGCACAACGTCTATCCCCAGCGTTTTGATCAACGGCAAAAGTAGAGGTGTCAGCATAACGATGGCCGCGTTCCCTTCCATCAGCATACCTACGATGAACAGGAGGATATTGATCATCAGAAGGATGACGATGGGGCTGCTCGTTATGCTTGTGCAGAATTTTAAAATGGCATCAGGCAGGCGGGAGGTTACAATCACCCAGCTGGAAGCCTTGGACGCGGCCATCAGAAGCATCATTGTGGATGCCGTCAGGGCGCTTTGAGAAAGTATCTCAAGCAGGTCCTTCCATTTCAAATCCTTATAGATGAAAAGACCAACAAGCATGGCATAAATCGCCGAAACCGCGGCGGCTTCGGTTGCCGTAAAAATACCCAGAAAGATGCCGCCCAGTATCAAAACCGGCATAAACAATGCCCAAACGCTGCTGATCAGGGTTTCTCTTTTGCATTTGGCCGTTGTACGTTCGTGGCTTGGAAAATTCTTTTTGCCGGCGTAGATCAACGTATAGATTACCAGTAAACCCGCCAGCACAATTCCCGGCAGGAAGGAAGCCAGAAACAGTTCCGCGATCGAGCTTTCTGTCGCACTGCCGTAAACGATTAACATAATAGAAGGCGGGATCATAGGGCCCAATATAGCGGAGCAGGAGGCCACGGCGCCTGCGAAATCACTGGGATAGCCTTCTTTTTTCATCGCAGGGATGGTTGTGCCGCCAATAGCTGAAACGGTTGCGATGCCGGAGCCGGAAATAGCCGCAAATAATGAGGATGCCACAACGGTAACCACGCCCAGGCTGCCTTTTACCCAGCCGAAAAAGGCGTTGGACACCGCTAGAATTTTCTGGTTGATACACCCGGCCATGAAATTACCTGCCAGCATAAAAAACGGTATGGCAAGAAGCGGTACGGAATCCATGCCGGTAAACATTTTCTGGGGCAGCATGATGACGGGCAGCCCCCCCAGATACAGAGCTCCCAGTGTAGCTATGCCCAGGGAAAAACAAATGGGTATCCCCAGAAGGGCAAGGCCAAGAAGGACAATTATTAAAAACAAACCTGTATTCATTTAACCAAAGCCTCCCTCTCTTCTACCGATAACTCATCGAATTTCACCAGTACATAGGCTCGTTTCCACAGCCATTCAATGCAGGTGAGCAGCATCAAAATGGTTCCTGACAAAATCGAGGCGTAGGGAATTGCCATCGGTATCTGCATACCGGACGACACATTGACTACTGTCCCTATTACCAGGTTGTAGCCATATTTAGCCAGCGCAATCAAATAAATAAAAACAATGATATAAGTAATCAGCTGCAGCCAGGCTTTGGCCTTGATGGACAGACTGTTTACAATGAAGTCTACCTGCATGTGCCTGTTTTTCCTGACAGCAACAGGAGCCGCAATAAAAGCGACCCACGCAAGCAGATACCTCGTCAATTCTTCGGCCCATATGTTGGGCACGCAGAAAACATAACGGAGTACTACCTGATAAAATATTGTCACCGTCATTATTCCAAGCCCAATCCCGGATACGATCATGCAGACTTTTTCCAGATAATTGAGAAATCTGCTGTATGATTTTAACACCTTTAAACCTCCAAGACTTGATTTGTAAAGATGCCAGGCCAAAATATCTTTGGTTATTCTGGCCTGACATGCAATACTCCTCGCTTATTTTGCAGCCTTAATCTCGGCTACCCAGTCGGCCAGATCGGGGAATTCTTTTTCTACAAAGCCTTCCAATTTGGCTCTGAAGGGGGCCAGATCGGGAGTAATAACAGTAACGCCTTTATCTCTGAACTTTTGCACAAATTCGGACTCTCTCTTCTTAGCCTCTTCATTTCTCCATTTGGCTGCCTCGACACCGGCGCTTAACAGCACCTTCTTGGTCTCGTCGGACTGTTTCTCAAAGTAAGGTCTGTTGAAAATCCAAACGTCGGTGGAGTAAACGTGGTTGGTTTCAACAAGATACTTGCAGACGTCATAGAAGGCGAAACCATAGGACTCGATGGCGGGGTTTTCCTGCGCCTCAACGGTATTCTGCTGGATTGCTGTGAAGGTTTCGGTCAGCGCCAGAGGAATGGGGTTGGTTCCCAGAGCCTGCCACAGTTTGATATATACCTGGGTGTTGGGTACCCGGATCTTGAGGCCCTTTAATTCTTCAAGATTA
>CAZFOI010000351.1:0-2507 GCA_964520605.1 uncultured Bacteroidales bacterium | reverse complement strand
GGGTCATTTTTTATCTCACTGAGCGATACGGGTTTCGGGAATGCATCTTCTGCAATTAAATCTACGGCCACCCAGGTTTTATCCCTTGCAGAAAGATCCGGATAGTGGGTTTTGATTACCCGTGCAATGCCCATAACGCTTAACTCCTTAACGCTGTGATAAAACAGAACCAGATCGTTAAGTTGCATGAGTTTGAGATTGTTTCTGGCCTGATAGTTTCTTACACCATCCCAGGATGTTGTCTTGTCCTTTACGAATTGATCCCAGGAGTAGGTTGCAGGTTCACTTTTTACCAACCAGTAGCCAATTTCTCTTCCCATAATCTGATCAATTAAAGATGCAGTATCCGATATGTGAGTTCTTTGAGCAGTTCTCCGCCTCCAACAGACTCATTGTCCATGCCCTTGCCTTTCAGGTCATATTGTCTTATCAGGGATATGGCCCTCGCGGCCTTGGTGCCTGGATAGTTGGATGCAGCCCTGATGTAATCTTCGGTAAAAAACGGGGGTATTCCAAGGCTCTCAGCGATGTTCCTTTTGCTTTTGTCCTTTAAAGAATGCAACACCAGGATTTGGTTAAAGTATTGGAATAAAGCTGAAAGCGTAAAAACCAAGGGGTTTGCCTTGAGGTTCTCACCAAAATACCAGGCAATTTTCTGGGCCTTGGGTTCATTTTTGCTGCCGATGGCCTGACGAAACTCAAAAACATTATAGTCTTTGCTGATTCCGATTTGTTGTTCAATTACCGAAGGAGTGATTTCTTCGCCCTTTTTCAGGTTTATGAATAATTTGCTGATTTCATTAACTATCTTGGACAAATCCGAACCAAGATGATCTGCCAGCAATTGAACCGCCTGAGGTCCTGCTCGAAATCCCTTGCGCTTTATATAATCCCCAATCCAACCTGCCACCTGGTTTTCATATAGTTTTTTCCCTTCGAAAATCAAGCCGTTTTTCGCAATGTCTTTGCAGAGCTTTTTCCTTTTGTCAACGCTTCCATACTTATGGCAGATGACCAGTATGGTAGAATCAAGGGGGCGTTCTGCATATGAGGATAATTCCTCAAGGTCTTTAAGCTGTTGCGCTTCTCTGATAATAACCAGGTGGTGGCTGGCCATCATGGGGTAGCGCCTGGCATGACTTATGATGCTGGGAATATCCGTATCCTTACCGTAGAGAATGGTAAGGTTGAATTCCTTTTCGCCATCGGTTAATACGGTTTGCTCCAGGTAATCAGCGATGACATCAATGTAAAAACTTTCCTCTCCCATCAGGAGATATATCTTATGAAAGCTTTTGTTTCGAATGGCTTTCAAAACATCCTCAAATACAATTTTGGCCATGCTAGGGGGGGTCCTTGGGTTTATTCTTCGTAATCGAACTTCAGATGCTTAACCGTCAGGCCATTGTTTATTAATTCCTTAAGAGAATCAATGCCAATTTCGAGGTGTCTCTCCACATACAAACGGGAGACTTCCTGATCGCTTCGCTCTGTCTTTATTCCCGAGGAGATCATGGGTTGATCGGAAACAAGCAGAAGGGCACCTGTGGGTATTTTGTTGTAAAACCCTGCAGAAAATATTGTGGCTGTTTCCATGTCTATTCCCATGCAGCGTATTTTTATAAGGTACTGTTTAAACTCTTCATCATGCTCCCAAACCCTTCGGTTGGTTGTATATATGGTTCCGGTCCAGTAATCCAGATTGTGGTTGCGAATGTTGGTAGAAACGGCTTTTTGCAGATTAAATGCTGGTAGCGCAGGAACCTCTGGTGGAAAATAGTCATTTGAGGTACCCTCACCCCTGATGGCGGCAATGGGAAAAATAAGATCTCCCAATTTGTTGATCTTTTTCAAACCCCCACATTTTCCCAGAAACAGGACAGCCCTGGGATGTACTACACTGAGCAAATCCATGATGGTTGCGGCATTGGGGCTGCCCATACCAAAATTGATGATGGTTATGTTGTTGCTGGTTGCACTGGGCATTACCCGGTCAAGACCCAAAACAGGTACATCGAACCATTTGGCAAACAAATGGACGTATTGGTTGAAATTGGTCAATAAGACATAACGACCCATTTCATTGGCGGGTGTTCCTGTATAGCGGGGCAACCAGTTTTCTACAATTTCTTCCCTGCTTTTCACTGGAATTTTGGTTTGAATGATTAACAAAAATACGGAATAATACAAAAGCGCAGGGTAAAATTCCCAAATGGACAATTAAGCGTATTTTTACGTGAAATTCAATATACTCACTGCATGAAAATGCCAGAGCAGTTTCCGGTACTGAAGCTTCCGGTGTATGAATATAAACTGAAGCGGCATAACCAGGCCATACATATATTCGATCCTTTCAGGAGAAAGTATGTTGTGCTTACTCCTGAAGAATGGGTGAGGCAACATTTCCTTCATTGGCTGGTAAATGATCTGAATTACCCTGCAACAAGAATTGTCCTTGAAGCGCAGTTAAGGTATTTTAAGCTGCTTAAGAGGGCTGATGCCGTGGT
>CAZFOI010000350.1:0-2518 GCA_964520605.1 uncultured Bacteroidales bacterium | reverse complement strand
GGCAGCAACAGCAAAGCCGTCAGAGAGGCTGTCCTTAACGCAAAAGAATGGCTTGTACGGAGAATTTTTATCAATACCAGAGCGACAACTCCTGCAAGGATCAGCAAGCCTGTAAGCGATCGCAATACCAAAAGATATATCACCAGCCACCCCGCCAATAAGCAAGCCGCATATAGCCATTTTTTACCTGCATGCTTTTCAATACCAAGCCAGGGAAGCAATACAGCGCCCATTACCACCATCATGCTCATGTATACATGAGAAATAAAGGGAGATAATTTTCTAAAGGGCAGTTCAGGATTGAGCAGTCCTGAGACTACCCCATAAACTGAGGCAAACAGAAGCCCTGCTGCGAAAAAAATTGCAACAATCATAGATTGCTGCTTTTTCAGAGGTTTTGACGAACCTGCTATTATGGGCAGCGCCAACAGGGGAAGCTTGTCTTTAAGGTCTTTCAGAATGGCATATTCAAAATCTTCTGTCCAGAACAATCCGGCCAGATGCAGAAAGTAAATAAACAAAAGGGCAAGCATGGCAGGGTTGCCTGTCAGCTTGCTGATCTTTTCCCTGAACCTGCCTTCAATGAGCCAATTGGCCGAAATACCCATCAAAGAAACGCTCATCAGCACATGCGATGTTGGCATGGCCAAAGCAAAAAGGCACAAACCCAGGAAGTAGAATTTGTGAAATATGCTGCTGCCAGGTTCCCTGATGAATGCCTGTATGTGTTCCTTCAGCATGGATATTGCCATATGCAAATATAAAAAGTCCGTGTCCCTTTCGCAGTCTTTTTGTTAATTTTGTGTTGATGAATAACCCGATATGAATACTACCTACGAATATACTGATGCATTGAAGGTTTTGCTTCAGGGAGGCTGCATCTTATATCCCACTGACACCATCTGGGGTATCGGTTGCGATGCTACCAATGCCCGTGCTGTCGAAAAAGTCCTTCTCATTAAGGAGAGGCCTCAAAAAAAGACAATGATCATACTGGTTTCAGGTTTGGATATGCTGGCACACTATGTTGAGGAGATTCCCGAGGTTGCCCTGGATCTGATGGAAAGCATCACTGATCCCCTGACGATCATTTATCCCGGCGCCCGCAACCTGGCCAAAAACCTGATTGCACCTGACGGATCGGTAGCCATCAGGATCCCAAATGAATTGTATTGCAAAGGCCTTATTGCCTCACTGGGCCGGCCAATTACATCAACATCTGCCAATATCAGCGGATCTCCTCATGCCTTGTCTTATGGCAGAATCGCACCTCAGATAAAGAATGCGGTAGATTATATCGTTCCCTATCACCAGAATGAGATCAGTATCCCAAGGCCTTCTTCTGTTATCAGGCTTGGGAAAGACGGTGAAATGCAAATCATACGCAGTTAATACTTTGAAGAAATATTTAAGGCATTCAATTTTTAAAACGGTTTCTGAAGTGGCCGGAAGGTCTGCTTTGGAAGTCTATGTAATTGGGGGTTGGGTAAGGGATATTTTCCTGAAGCGAAACTCTAAAGATATTGATATTGTGGTTGTTGGGGATGGGATTGATTTTGCCCGGGAGGTGAGTCAGGCCCTTGGAGCAGCTTCAGGACCAAGCGTTTTTAGAAATTTTGGTACCGCCATGTTGCAGTATAAAGGCTGGAATATTGAGTTTGTAGGTGCCCGAAAAGAATCTTACCGCAGGGATTCAAGAAAACCCATGGTTAATCCCGGAAGCCTTCAGGACGACCTGATGCGAAGGGACTTTACCATCAATGCCATGGGCATAGGCCTTCACCCGGATTCATTCGGAGTCTTTATTGATCCGTTTAACGGCATGCAAGATCTGAAAATGAAATGCATAAGGACACCCAATGAACCGGGAGCCACCTTTTCAGATGATCCGCTTCGCATGCTCAGAGCTGTTCGATTTGCTTCCCAGCTGGGTTTCGAAATAGATCCCCTTGTTTTTGCAGCCATACCCGTACATGCTTCCAGGCTTTCCATCGTTTCTGCCGAACGCATTACTGATGAGTTCAACAAAATCATGCTGTCTTCTCAACCCGGCAGAGGGATTGCCCTTTTGTATGAGGCCGGTTTGCTTTCAGAGTTCTTTCCGGAATTGTCATCCCTGTCCGGGGTTGATGTTATTGACGGCAAAGCCCACAAGGACAATTTCATACATACTCTGAAGGTTTTGGACAATCTGAGTGAGCAATCAGACGATTTGTGGCTTCGCTGGGCTGCTTTGCTCCACGATATTGCAAAGCCTGCTTCCAAACGTTTTGATCCTCAGAATGGATGGACTTTTCACGGTCATGAATTTCTTGGTGCGAAAATGGTAGCACCCATTTTCAGGAGAATGAAACTTCCACTTGATGAGCGGATGAAGTTTGTAGAAAAGATGGTGCTGCTGCACCTCAGACCGATAGTTCTCAGTGAAAGTGAGGTAACAGACTCGGCTGTCAGAAGGCTTTTGTTTGAAGCCGGTGATGACATCGATGATCTGATGACGCTTTGTAAAGCAGATATC
>CAZFOI010000349.1:0-2523 GCA_964520605.1 uncultured Bacteroidales bacterium | reverse complement strand
GTCCTGTTTCCCCTGGGATTGCTTGCTGCACAGGTGGATACAACCGGATTTCACAGCCGCCTTTTACAGGCGTATTCTGAAACCAACATCCGCGCTGTCGCTTTCGGTTTCGTTACCGGTTCCGGTCAATATTATCAACTGGGTCTTGGTCCCGCCATTTGGAGCGAGGAACCGAAATTAAGCGATCAGCACATCTTCCGCATTGCATCCATGACCAAAGCAATAACCAGTGTTGCCTTGTTGCAGCTGGCAGAAAAAGGCCTGATCGGCCTGGATGATTTTGCCGGTGATTACCTGCCAGAGCTGGATCTGATTCCCCTGCTCGGACCTGATGGGAACATGTTGCCACCAGGCAAAAGAATAAGGGTCCGCCACCTGCTCACCCATACCTCCGGTTTTGGCTATTCATTTATGCATCCGCGTCTTGCCCGCTTTGTCAGGCCCGAAGATTATGCTTTCTCTGACCTTCCCCGTTTGCACGAAGCCGGAGAAAAATGGACCTATGGGACCAGTACTGACTGGGTTGGCCAATTGGTTGAGAGGGTTTCCGGATTAAACCTTGAAGCCTATTTCAGGAAGTTTATTACCGGACCCCTTGAAATGAACAGTACATGGTTCAATGTTCCTGAAGAACTTCATCCCATGGTGGTTTCCTTTGGGGTTCGACCGGTTCCCGGACGCGGTGAGATCAGGGAGACACCCCGGCGTATTACCCGGGAATCTGATAATTACAGTGGGGGAGCGGGGCTGCATTCGAGCCTTTCCGACTATCTCATTTTTTTGAGGTGTATACTTAGGGGAGGAGAATCAAACGGAGTGAGGATTTTGGGCAAAGAGATGATCGATGAAATGTTCACTGACCAGCTTCCGGCCTTAATGCATGAGCATACACAGCCACCGGAAACCCCCGGCGGTTCTTCGCGGCAAGTTGCTCCTGACCAGATGCGGCACAGTCTGTCCTGGGCCCTGGAGACTAAGGACAATGCCTATGGACGCAGGGCGGGTTCCGGGTATTGGAGTGGAATATTCAATACGTTTTATTCCATCGACAGGGAAACAGGAATAGCCGTTGTCATGATGACCAATTTCATGCCATTTGGCGACGAAGAGGCCCTGGGTCTTTATAAACTCTTTGAATCTATGGTCAGGTTGCCATAGCCCGATTTGCATTGCCTGAAGTCTGAATATTTACAAGGGTTCTTTTTTTATGGTGCAACCCGATTTCAATGGTTTTTTTTTTATTTTTGGCCTCTTTCCCATCATAAACATCATCTTATGACAGATTCAGGCAATGGGGGTCGCGATGGTTTTACCAGCAAGTTTGGAATCTTGTGCGCGGCTGCCGGCTCGGCTATCGGGCTTGGTAATATTTGGCGCTTTCCTTATGTAGTTGGCGATAACGGAGGTGGCGCCTTCTTATTGGTTTATCTTGGTTTTATCTTATTGCTTGGCATTCCGGTTATGCTTTCGGAATTTATCATAGGCCGAAGGGGACAGAAAAACACCTTTGGTGCATTCAGGAAGCTGGCTCCCGGCAAACCCTGGTGGATTGTGGGAGTTATGGGTATAGCCGCGGCTTTCATGATTCTGGCGTTTTATTCTACCATTGCCGGATGGACGCTCGAATATGTGTTTAAATCCCTAACCCATTCTTTTCAGGGCAAATCACCTGAGGAACTCTCTGATATGTTTCAGCAGTTCCATACCCAGGCGTTTCGTCCCCTGCTGTGGCAGTTTGTATTTATGGTGATGACGGCATGGATTATTCTTGCAGGGGTCAGAAAGGGCATAGAAAAGTATTCCAAAGTACTGATGCCGTTTTTGGTGCTGCTGCTTATTATCATGGCCGTCCGCTCCCTTACCCTGCCCGGTGCCATGGGTGGACTCAGATTCCTTTTTAAACCCGATTTTTCGGAGCTGAATACCGGAGTGTTTCTCAGCGCCCTTGGTCAGGCGTTTTTCTCCCTGAGTATTGGGATGGGGGCATTGATAACCTATGGTTCTTACATTGGCAAAACCAATAAGCTCACGAATATTTCCGTTGAGGTCTCCGTGGCCGATACACTCATAGCCATGCTGGCAGGAGTGGCCATATTCCCTGCCGTTTTTGCCTTTGGATTGGACCCTGCAGACGGCCCCGGCTTAATATTTAATGTTTTGCCAAATATATTTCAGCAAATGCCGGGCGGGTATTTCTTTTCCCTTATATTTTTCCTGTTGCTTGCCATAGCAGCCCTTACCTCTTCGATTTCCATACTGGAGGTTGTGGTTGCATTTTTGGTTGAGGAACTCAAACTTACCAGACTTACTGCCACCATTATGGCTACAGCTGCGGCCTTGTTTGTGGGTGTATTCTGCACCCTTTCTTTCAGCAACCTGAGTCATGTGACGATATTGGGCCAAAGCATCTTTGGATTGCTTGATTTTTCTGCCTCAAATGTATTGCTGCCCCTGGGTGGTCTTCTGATTGTGCTCTTTGTTGGCTGGTATATGGCAGCAGCCGAAGTAAAAGACGAACTATCC
>CAZFOI010000348.1:0-2538 GCA_964520605.1 uncultured Bacteroidales bacterium | reverse complement strand
ATGCGATGTATAGAAAACAATTGCATAAATCTGCGAGCATGAAATCAAAGCTTATTGATACATTGATGGAGGCTTTAAAGGAGCGCGATTACATTACAGAAGGCCATGGTAAGAGACTGGCATCCTTCTGTCATAAAATCGGTGAGATCATTGGCTTGTCCTCCAGCCAGATAGACAACATAACGTTGCTTGCTCAGGTTCATGATCTTGGTAAGGTCGGCATACCGGATCATATTTTATTTAAAGACGGTCCCCTTACCCAGGATGAATGGGAAATTATGCGACAGCATTCTGAGAAAGGGTACCGAATTGCTGTATCCTCGCCTGATCTTGCCGGCATTGCCGACTTGATCTTGAAGCACCATGAACGGTGGGATGGTAAGGGCTATCCGCTTGGGATCAAAGGGGATGAGATTCCGATAGAATGCAGAATCCTTGCTATTGTGGATGCTTTTGATGCAATGACGAGTGATCGTCCGTACAGTAGGGCTAAGACCCGTGACGAAGCTCTAGCCGAATTAAAACGTTGTTCGGGTACACAATTTGATCCCGATTTAGTCAATGCCTTTCTGCATGTACTGTCTACTCTTGATGACATCGCTTGAGAAAAAGTATTCATATACCGATACCCATACTGGTAACTACCGATACTTGTAAAAAATTACTGTACGGGGTTACTGATTTTCCCCTTTGATAATTAAGTCAATAGAACATACGGAGTGAGGTGAATCCTTTGATTCGAGTTCTGGTTGTCGATGATGCCGCATTTATGCGCTGGGCGATTCGGGGTATCCTCGAAAGAAATAACTTTGAAGTCGTTGGGGAAGCGGAAAATGGTCTGCGTGGGATCTCAAAATACAAAGAGTGTAAGCCCGATCTTGTAACCATGGATATTACTATGCCCGAGATGGGTGGCATTGAAGCCCTGCAATCGATTCTGGCTATTGACTCTGATGCTAAGGTCGTCATGGTATCGGCCATGGGCCAGGACAGCATGGTAAAAGAAGCGATCTTGTGCGGCGCCAAATCCTTTGTCCTTAAACCTTTTAAAGAGGATCATGTCGTTCGGACATTAACAAAAATTGCACAGGAGTAGTACCTATGCATCTTTTTGTGGTATATAACATTCACTGATTGTTGCTTAATAACATTCGTGTTTTTTCTTGCCTGTAGGGAAGAGAAATAGCTTATACTCTGCCGATTTGTTCGCCCATACATACTTTCGTTTCGATATCGTTAGATGTATTCTCGAGGATATCGGGGTCAATTCTGACTTTGCCTTTCCTAAGCAGCATGATAACGGTAGAACCACCAAAAATAAAATAGCCTTTTTCTGAACCTTTATTAACACGTTGTTGGGGAATATACGTCTGTACGATAGAGCCAACGCAGGTAGCGCCGACTTCGAGCAAAAGGATATCGCCGAAGTTATCTGAAGAAAAATGGGTCAGTTCACGGACGTTTTCGCAGTACAGCCGTGGTACTTTTTTGAGGGCACGGGGGTTTACCGAATAATAATAGCCCTTAATACGGTGTGGTCGCTCAGGTATTCCACTGTCCGGAAAGTGATAGCGATGGTAGTCTGCAGGACATAAGCGAATAATGATACATGTCCCGAGAGCATACTCCTTAGCCAGTTCAGGATCACCAATCAACTCGCCCAGAGAGTAATGTAAGCCCTTTACCTGAACGAGTTTTTCTATAGATATGTTTTCCCAGGCGTATATCCTCCCGTCTGCAGGAGAAACCAACACATTCCGGTCGGAAACAACAGGTCGGGCCTCAGGTTTTAGCTCACGAGCAAAAAAGTCATTAAAAGTACGATAAGAATCAATATCTTCTCTTACGGCCTCCTTCAGGTCGATCTGCAGGCTGTCAACAAAATGGCGGATCTTGCGGCGGCTGTAGCGGGTGTTTTGCCAGATACCATACCATGATGAGAACAACTTTCTTTTAATCAGTGCTTCCAACAGCAAAGCCCCGGATTTTGTCTCATAAACCCAGCGCAGGAACTTGTCCCCAAAGACAATTTCCTGTTTTTTTTCGCCGGTTTTGCGGTCGATATAGTATATAGGCATGGGGTTCTTTTCCTCCAGTGCATAAGAGTAGGCCTTTTCGCAGAGGCCCGCATTAGAATTTAGTATACCATATTTTTGAATGTAGAAAAAATTTACCATGGAGGACAGCCAACAGCTTCTCGATATGCAGAAGGCGGATGACATTTTGGATCACTACGAAAATTTCTATATCAGGCATTTTTAATCAGGAAAATCATTAAACATCTCTACAGTAGAAAAGGAAGAGCCCGGCGGCCCTTCCTTTCTATTTTGCTGTTTTCGCTATTGTGTTAATGCTTGCAGCTGTTCCTTCAACATCCCAAATGCGATCCCTTTATCAGTCGCGTAATCTTTGATAATTGTTTGGGTGTGGGGCATTTTGTCGTTGAGGACTTTTTCAATCTCTTCTTTGTTTACGCCCCAGTTCAGCAGATCCTGAAACATGGTATTTCCTTTTATCGTTTTTGCTGTATCCGATAGC
>CAZFOI010000347.1:0-2548 GCA_964520605.1 uncultured Bacteroidales bacterium | reverse complement strand
CCAACGGAACCACCCGTGCCAATGAGGCCTGGATGCTGGTTCGTCAATTGGGGTACAGAAACAATTATGTGCTTAGCGGGGGTTTGAATTATTGGGTGGAAACCATTCTGAATCCCCGGCCGCCTGATGCAACCAGCCCGGATGATGAGTTTGCCCGGTATGATTTCAGAAAAGCGGCAAGCGGTGCTTTGGGAGGTGGTGTTGCCACACCTGCTGATTCCCGGGATGTTCCCAGGGCCAACATCCCGCGTCCGCAACCTCAGCAAAGGCGTCAGGCCGTATCGGGAGGTTGTTCCTGATGGTCTGCCGGTTTTGGATCTGACAGACCCATTTCCTGAAGTATCTTCAGTGCAACATTCTTGGGGGTGTTTTCATGGATAAGGAAAACCTCTGCTTTGCCCAGATGCCATTTCCTGATTACCGGCATGATCAGGTTCTCTCTGACCACCCATAGTTGTGTAATCGCTTTGGCTTCGCTCAGGGAATCAATGGAAGGGGCCCATCCCTTGTTGTTGATTTCCAGCGGGCCGATCTCATCAATTACAAAAAGTTCTGCATTCTTTTCTATCCCTTCTCTAAGGATTTGATTTCCTGCATCAATGGCTTGCTGATTGAAATAAAACCTGCCAAATCGAATATGGGTTTCTATGGGCTGTGAAGAACAGAGCAACATCCCGGAGCCTTCTCCAATGGGTTGCAGTTGATATGCCGACCGGCTGGCATCATTGGTGTTTCCTTTTGACAAAAAACCAACCATATTGATGCCATATTTCTTCAGCTCAGTCAGAACCCCTTCAGTGAAAGTTGTTTTTCCCGAATGCAGGGGCCCGCTGATGATGAATGCCCGTGATTTCTCTGCATTCCTGGATGCAAAATGAGACAACAGGGCATCCGAATATCCAAGCATCAAAAGGGTTAGCCTGCGGTATCCGAATATTTTTCTGGTTTGATCCGTAAAGACATGGAGCACTCCGGGCAGGGCAGTGAATGCCAATTCAACCGCAAGGTAGAGATTCCGAAACCCCTTATTGTATAAAAGATTGCGAATTATCGGGTTTTTTATCTCAACCCCAAGGGCGGCAAATCCACCCATAATGAGCAGGGCCCGCATCGACATCTTTACCCCTGTAATAGCTCCTTCCGTACTCAGGGGTTGCTGAAAGGAAAAACCTTCCCAGAAAAGGGAGGAAAACAATATGATCAAAGCCAGTTGTAACCAAAGAACCGGCTTTTTCAGGTAGCGCATAGATGGGCCATAGCGGACATAAAAAAATGCCATGGATATCAATGTATAGGGTATGGCCCGTATTAGTGGACTCTTTGCAATAAACCACATTCCTGCAATGACAAGAAAAAGAATAACTCCCAGTAAAAGCAGGGAATGCTTTGGTGCAGCAGAATGAGCAAACAGGCCCGAGCCTTTTTCATCAAAGCTTTCATTGAGATGCCCTCTGACAGATTTCTGTGCCAGGAATTGCCTGCCTGTCCGATAACCCAAGGCTGCTGCAAGCATTCCGCTTAAAAGATAAATTCCGATAATCAGCCATAATACCAGCAGGGGAGAAAGGCCGGAAATATTCAATTGCTCTGAGGCAAACAACAACATGTTTTCGAGCAGGTTCACAATTCCAAAGCCGTACAGCAGCAACCAGGAGATGGCCTTTTGTGCCAAAGCACTGAATACCGCCAATGCACCCCCTAGCATCAGGGCAAAGAGATTCCTTCCAAACAATACAATGGCCATCTCGAGCAAAATTGCCTCAGAAAGTATCCCTATCATTGGACCCAGAATGATGGCACTGGGGGAAACCGATTTCATTAGTGCACATATCAATCCCGCCCTGATGATGATTCCTTTTTGAGGCCAGAGCTGAAAAAATGCAATCAGCAGAAAAACGGTAATAAAGGACAGCACGCTGCCGGCCATGGGCAGGCGAATATTGTGCAAAAGGCTTCCGATGATGATTTCAATGGTTGCCCAGAGACTGCCTACTACGGCAGCCTTCAGCCACTTGTCAGATAATGGCCTGTCTTTTATAAGGGTGCTTTTTATTGCCATGCAGGCGAAACCGGCAAAAGGTATCAGGCTTTGTTTTTCAGAACTTCGGTCATGCGTTTGCCGATGTCGGCCGGAGAGTCAACGTAATGAACGCCGCATGATAGCAGGATTTCCTTTTTGGCTTCTGCAGTATCTGCCTTGCCACCAATGATGGCACCCGCATGGCCCATGGTTCTTCCCTTGGGTGCTGTTGCACCGGCAATAAATCCCACTACGGGTTTGGTCCCGAAATCCCTGATATAATAAGCGGCTTCTGCTTCCATCCCTCCGCCAATTTCTCCAATCATCACAATGCCCTCGGTTCCGGGGTCATTCATAAGCAATTCAACGGCCTCTTTCATGCTTGTCCCGGGAATGGGGTCGCCGCCTATGCCAATGCAGGTGGATTGTCCCAGACCGGCTTTGGTAATCTGGTCTACCGCTTCATAGGTAAGGGTCCCCGAGCGCGATACAATTCCTATTGTCCCGGGATTGTGAATAAAGCCGGGC
>CAZFOI010000346.1:0-2550 GCA_964520605.1 uncultured Bacteroidales bacterium | reverse complement strand
GTACTCTACGGCAAAGTTGGCAATATAGGCCGCTGCCATGGGGTCTGGAAGTTCTGCCGATACGCTGATGATCCACGACTTTAGATCCATATCAGATTCTACGGCTCCCCTTAGTACCCTTATGGCATCGTATTCTTTACGGCTCAGCCGGGGAATCTCAGAGGCTCCGGCCAGTTTGGGCTCTTCCTCTCCCGGTTTCCCCTTAATCCAGCCCATGATGGTTCCCGGCAGCCCCAGGGTGTATTTGCGCAGGGCTCCCAGGGCCTTGCTCCCCTGCATATGTTCTTCCAGATAGGTTTGCACCGTAACCGGATGATCAAGAAAACTGACTCTGATTTCCTGGCTCAGCAGCTCATAGAAAAAGGGTGTGGCCGATACGATGGCCGGATAAAGATCGGGCCTCAGGGCCTCATAGCTTTCCATCCCCACCGGCAGGCCGGCCATGCCCCCAAACTGCCTCAACAGGGCAGAAGTGCCCGTTCTTTGCTGTTGTATCTCTGGCAGTATCCTGGCCTCTGCCTTGTACATGGGGGTGGCGGTAAGGGCCACAAACAGCCCCAGCAGCGTAAATATCCCGGTTATGATAAGTATGGTTTTTCTTTTGCTCCACAAAAACCCGATTACCTCTGCCAGGTCAATCTCATCCGGATGGTTTGCTCTGATGTTTTCTTCCATTTCCATATGCTTATTTAATGGCGCTTAGGATATACACTACCATGGCCGCAATGGTGGCCATGGACGAACTGATGGCTGCCCATTCTGCCGATGTCATCTGCCGCCTTTCTTTTTCCGGTCTTACCGGCACCACTATCTGAGAGCCCGGCTCCACGCTTGGATAAGAATGCACGAACAGAAAACTGCGGGTGCGGTCGTTCATGCCGTTGGGGTATTGCACATACACCCTGCGGCGGTGGGCATTGTCTGCGAAACCTCCGGCTTCCGACACATAGCCGCGCAGGCTCTTGCTCTGGCTGTAGCGGGTGGTGAGCGGGAACATCACCGCCCCGTTCAGGGTAACGGTTTGCAGTTCGCGTGGGATGCTGATCGCATCTCCCTGCATCAGGAACAAATCACCTTTGGTTCCCGGTCTGCGCATGATGTCGGGAAAATCAACCCCCACAAACTTAGTTCCACCGCCCTCAACTCCGGCCTGGGAGGCCTGGCGCATCAGGGTGGCCCCTGGCAAATAGGCAAACTGGGTTAGCCCGCCGGCGCGGGCAATCAGATCGCTGATGCGCTCGTTGTTGCTGGCCAGCACATAGCTGCCCGGGAAGGCCACCTCTCCGTTAATAGAAACGGTCTTTTGGGTAAAATACCCCGGTGAGCGCCTTACAAACACCATATCAAACGGTTGCAGCACAAAGGCAGAGGCATCATCGGTAAGCTCCAGGTTCTGGCTGATGCCAAACCCAAAGATCTCCGCAATGTGCATACTGGGCAGGGTGGCCTCCTGATCTGTTACCCTGCGGGCAACCTCTACCCGGGCCAATGAGGCCGATTCCAGCAAACCTCCGGCACTCAGCACCAGATCGCCCAGGGTAATGTTTTCATGATAGGGCAGGCTTTTGGGATTGGCCACCTCCCCAATGATCTGTACCGTGCGCTGCTGCTCAATGCTGAATATGGATCCAATGTTCACCACATCGTATTCCTGCAGCAAGACATCGGGATGTTCTCCCTGCAACACCCCGCCAAGGTCTACCTGAAGGGCTTCCAGCCGCATATCGGGCTTGCGCCTGAAAATACTGGCCCGGTGCAAAAACACATCTTCCCTCAGTCCGTCTGCCATGGCAATAAGCTGGGTAAGCGTCATGCCCTGCCGCCAGGCAAAATCCCCGGGTCGGAATACGGCCCCCTGTATGCTTACCCTGTTGTCTATCCTGTCTAAGATGGGGGCTACGCTAACCTGATCCCCGTTTTTCAGTTTCAGGTGTGAAAACAGCGGGGCTTCCACGTCCAGGATCTCCTGTTGTATGTCTGTCTTGCGAATGATCTTGATGCGGTGGGTATAAGCCCTCTCAGAAAAGCCCCCGGCATAGCGGATCAGGTCGGTGAGTGTTTCATGATCCAGCAGCTCGTAGGTGGCCGGGCGCTTTACCTCTCCGCCAATATCTACCCGGTTTTTATAGGTGGTAACAAAGATCAGGTCCTGGTCTTCCAGGCGGATATTTGCCCGGGTGTCTCCGTCGGTCATGAACTCGTAGAGGTCTATGTCTGCCACCACCTTGTGGTTGCGGATAACACGTATGCTTCTGAAACTTCCCTTGGGTCCCGGCCCTCCGCTAAGGTACAGGGCATTAAAGGCCGTGGCCAGCGATGGCACGGTATAGGTGCCGGGCAGCATCGACTCCCCGGCTATGGTAACCTTGATGCTTCTTACCTTGCCAAGGGTAACCTGGGCAAAGGTATTGGGGTTGGCGCCCCTTAGTCCTGAATAAATGCTGCTTAGACGGTTGATGATCAGGGCGGTGGCCCTTTCGATGGTAAGGCCGTTTACGTAAATATTTCCCAGATTGTCCAATCGGATATACCCTTCCGGCCTCACGGTAA
>CAZFOI010000345.1:0-2585 GCA_964520605.1 uncultured Bacteroidales bacterium | reverse complement strand
AACGCGATTTGCAAAGGGTATCGGTAGCCAGGGGTTCCTGCAATACCCTGATAATGGCCTGCTGGTCATAAGGGTGATAAGGGCAGGCCCTGTCAAACGCCAGAAACTCATCCAAAGAAAGCCGGTATATAATTATGCCCCTGAAACCCCCTGTATAATAGGCCCAGCCGCCGATGGCGTTTAACTCGATGTGCAGGGTAGACTCCACATTGATGGTGAAATCCACGAACACATCGGGCACCGGATGCATGGACTCCTTGTCGCAGGAAAGCGGCATGAAAACCATCAGGAGCAAAATCAGGATTCCGTTTCTATAAGCAAACATAAGCATGGACTTGCTGTGTAAAAGTAACGGAATTTTCCTATTTTTGTTATTCAAACTGCCGCTATGGAAGACTTCGTATATATTATTCTGCTTGTTTTGTGGCTGGTGGTAAGCCTGTACAAGAAAAAATCCAAAAACAAGGCTGCCACTGCCAAGGAAGCAACCGAGACAGTCCCGCCACCGGTTGAGAAAGATCTGGGAGAACTCCTGGAAGAATTCCTGGGTGGGGGTCAAAGCAAATCCCAACCCAAACCCGATTACGATCCGGAACCCTCCGAAACTATTTTGGCAGAGGCCGCAGAACCTGATTATTTCGAAACCTGGCAGCAGGAAAAACAATCCCTGGAAGAAATTGATACCTCCATGGCTGAATATACATTCCAGGGTGAAGCTCCCAGGGAGGCATTCCAAAGTGCCGAGATAAAAGCCGAAACCATTGAAGACCTGATCAGGGAGCATGCCGCAGAAGATGCCCGCAGACAGGCCGCTGCCGAACTTGCCTATGCCGATGCAGATGATTCGGAAATACCGGAATTTGACTTACGCACTGCCATAATCTTTTCAGAAGTGCTGAATAAAAAATATCATTGATTGTTTGCAGGTACAGGATATTTCATTATCTTTGGCCTTGTATTGAACCCTTTTTGATGAGTGCCTGGTCGTGGAAGCCCATGATCAGGTGTTTTTTCTAAAAGGACCTGACTTTTCGGGATTACGGGAAAGGTTGCCAGTCTGGTTTTTTATCGTGCTGTCAGAAGTTTTTTTTTTGCCCAATTACAAACAAAGGTTATGAGCCAGGTAAAGTATTACACCAAGGAGGGGCTTCAGCGGGATATGGAAGAACTCGAGCGTCTGAAGTCTGTTGAGAGGCCTTCTATTTCGCAGCAGATTGCTGAAGCGCGGGAGAAGGGGGATTTGTCAGAGAATGCGGAATATGACGCAGCAAAAAATGCCCAGGCCATGCTCGAACTGCGGATTTCCAAGCTTGAGGAAGCCCTGAGTGCTGCCAGGGTAATTGACGAAAGCCAGTTGGACAACAGCAGGATATCGATTCTCAGCAGGGTGAAGCTGAAAAACACCCGAAACAACGCGGTCATGGCCTACACCCTGGTTCCCGAGAACGAGGCTGATCTTAAACAGGGAAAAATTTCTGTTAACTCCCCCATCGCCAAGGGCTTGTTGGGCAAGGCAATGGGTGAAACCGTTGACATCCAGGTTCCGGCCGGGGTAATGTCATTCGAAATTTTGGATATTTCAAGATAATGGCCAGTATATTTACCAGAATTGTAAAAGGAGAGATTCCCTGCTATAAGATAGCAGAGGATGAAAATTATTTCGCATTTCTCGACATCAACCCTCTATCAAAAGGGCATACCCTGGTAATTCCAAAGCAGGAAACAGATTATTTGTTTGATTTGCAAGCGGATACCTATGCGGGTTTGTTCCTTTTTGCCCAAAAAGTGGCCAGGGGTATTGAGAAGGTGGTTCCATGCAGGCGAATTGGCATGACGGTTATCGGGCTTGAAGTGCCCCATGCCCATATTCACCTGATTCCCATCAATGACCTGTTTGACATGGATTTTCGCAATCCCAGGGTTGTCCTTAATTCTGATGAGTTCGCAGCCCTGGCCCGGGAAATTGCCGGAAACATTGAGCCCTAGCTTTGCTTTTTAATCCTGTGTGGATTCTCGTTTAGAAAAGCTTTCCAGCCGGTGAAGCTTTTTTCGCTGTTCATAGAGCCCGGAGATTGTTGGTAGTAATGGCACAGGGCCACCCCCAGGGCATCGGTAACATCAAACTTTTCAGGTATTGACTCCAGTTGCAATATTCGCTGCAGCATTGCGGCTACCTGCTCTTTAGAGGCGCTGCCTTTTCCGGTAATAGACTGTTTTATTTTTCTGGGGCTGTATTCAAAAACCGGAATGTCTCTGTAAAGGGCTGCAGCAATGGCTACTCCTTGTGCACGTCCCAGTTTAAGCATGGATTGAACGTTTTTCCCGAAAAACTGACTTTCTACAGACAGTTCATCCGGATGGAACTCGTCTATGTTTCTCAGAACGGTTTCAAAGATTTTTTTTAGCTTTAATCCCTGATCCGATATTCTGTCAAGGCGCAATACATCCATGGCAATGACCTGGATTTTCCCGCTTGAAATACCGATCAGGCCGAGACCCATATTGTTGGTTCCCGGATCGATTCCCATGATGATTCTGTCAAATTCCACTACGCAAAAATGTCAGCCAGAAATAAGGGTAAACAG
>CAZFOI010000344.1:0-2594 GCA_964520605.1 uncultured Bacteroidales bacterium | reverse complement strand
GGATGATAACCCGGGTGGCCGGGTGGGTGATAAATGCACGCATACTGCCTCAGGGAGAAGCTCCGGTGGATATTTTCTATTTCCCCGTATGGCTCATTGTTGGCGCAATACTGTTCAGCATCGGCGTAAGCCTGCTTGCCGGCCTCTACCCCGCCATACGCGCTTCGCGCATAGACCCGGTCAGTGCATTGCGACATGATTAGTTGCAGTGTTGGTCCTCGCGGATTTGGGCCATCCTGCTTCTTGCAATAAATCGCAATTCTTCTTCCTGCTCGGATTCGCTTTGCTCTAGAAAAAGCTGGTATAAGGCCAATGCAGGCGAGCGGTCTTCATAGTATTGGTAGTAGCTTTCCGCAAGATAAAAAGCAATCAGGGGATTGGCAGAAAACATTCTTGCCATCTGAAACCACCGGATGGCTTCCGGGAAACGTCGGGTGTCGTGAAGGTTTAATCCGGCCTGAAACACAAAATTGTCGAAGTTCGGACTCAGGCAATAGTGTACAGCCAGGCGGTAATAATCCTGGGCCGCTTCTTTCTCTCCTTTGGCACTCAAGATTCTGGCCTTGTAATAAAAGATATCCTCTCCGGTGAACTCATTATCCAGCAGATAAGCTATCCATTGCTCTGATTTGTCAAGGACTCCTGTGTGAAAATAAGAGAATGCGAGGATCTTTACAATCTGGGGAGTGGTGTCGCCTTTTTCGGTCAGGAAGCCCACATTACGGATTACCTGATCGTAGCGCTGAAGGCGAAAGTCGATTACCGCCTTTTGCCTTCGGAAACCAATATTTTCAGGAGATATCCTCAGCCCCCTCTCCAATATCCCCAGTGCCCTGCGGGCAGCATCCATTTTAAGCAATACCTCGGCCCACTCTGCAATAACAGCCTGGTTGAGGGTGTCGAGACGGTTGGCCAAAGCCAGCTGGCCTTCTGCCGCAGGGAGCTGGTTAATGGAAACAAACACCCTTGCCAGCCGATGCGGATATACCGGATTTTCCGGATAGCGGTCTCTGAGCTGAATCAGATGCCTTACGGCCTCCATTTCACGTCTTTGCTGTATGGCAATGGTAACCAGCATGTTTTTGGCCTGGGTGCTGCGCATGGGATCCATTTCAAATTTCTGCAAACTGTCTTTGGCCTGATCATATCGCGCCGATTGAAACAGGGATCGGGCATACTGCCATGACAACTCCGGAGTATACTCCCCTGCATTTCTCAGAGAATCGATAAGCGCAATGATTCCAAGGTGGTTGTCGGTTTCGAGCATTCTGGTCAGTTGCTCCTGCACGTTTTGTTCCGTTGGCTGAATGGGTTCATTCCCGCTCAGGCGTATACTCAGCAGACACAGAACAATCACTAAATGCCACAGGCTTGCTTTCATTTTCGTGGTTTTGGTGTAAAAATAGGCAATATATTTTTACAACTAATAATTTAGTTTTAAAAAATCCCTGTTATTTTCATAAGCTTAAATAAATACCTTTGCAAGAAAAACACAGGTATGTTTCAGACGGTTATGATTATTGGCACCGGAAGCTTCCTTGGGGGGGTGACCAGGTTTGGTTTGTCCAGACTTTTTTACCCCCAGCCAGGCACATCCTTTCCCATTGGAACCTTTGTGGTAAATGTTGTCGGGTGCTTTCTGATTGGCGTTCTGATAGGTGCAATTGAAAAGGGAGCATTAACGCACAGCGGCTGGAAACTGTTTCTTACAGTAGGGTTCTGCGGTGGTTTTACCACATTTTCTGCTTTTGCATTTGAAAATTTCCTGCTGCTGCGCAATGGAAATTACCTGCTGTTTTCCCTATACACCAGCCTGAGTGTTTTTTTGTGTCTGATGGCTCTTTTTCTTGGCAGCAAAACATGGGGTATAATTAATTAGTGTATATATTTGTCTGCTTGTTGCTCCTTCACCCGAAACATTTTAACACCCATCGCCATGAAAAAGTACTTTTTATTTGTTGCTTTTTTCGTGTTTTTTATTTCCCAGGCAGCAGCCAATGGCTTCACCGGCTATTTTGCCCCGGCAAACTGGACGGTAAGCCTGCCGGAGTCCCAATATGGCGGCAGCGTTTCCCACGAACAGAATTATCTTACAATCAATGGTCCGGATGGGGACTTGTGCCTCGGCGGAAAAGAAGTAGCCGTTTCCATTGCCATGCCCGACAATGGGGTTGTCTGGTTCAGGTGGGATTATATCAGCTATGATGAGGATGGTCCTACGTTTGATGTTTTTATTATCAGGAAAACAGTAACTGGGACCGAGCATATCCTTGAGTTTATTGATTATAATGGCTTCGGGGTTTTTTCCGGTGCTTTTGACGAGGGCGACGAACTTTCATTTGTGGTAAGCTCACAAGACTGTATTTTGGGCGAAGGGGTCGTTACCATTACCGGATTTCAATTCATTGAGGATCCGGTTGTGCCGCTTGCCAATTGGGCCATTTTTCTTAGTTTGGCCTTAATAACATTGTTCGTGATTTTTCACTTGCGCCCTGCCCGCATATAAAACACATGTCGCTTTTTTGCTTTCAAAAGAACTTTTTTATGCTTAGGATTTGCGTATTGTTTTTGCTGCTTTTTTCCTACGGCCTTAC
>CAZFOI010000343.1:0-2607 GCA_964520605.1 uncultured Bacteroidales bacterium | reverse complement strand
AATGGTAATAAAAATGATGACGATAACGGCAGGAAACGCTGGGTCGCTGCGAAACGACTCAGCTGTATCAAGGGCAATACGATCCTGAGAAGGAAGACTGTATACCGCACCATACATAAGAACCAAAACCACCAAAGCAGGCAGAAGATGCAAAAGATATTTTGCCTTGAACCGAAAATGCTGGTAGGTCAGAGATCTTACATAAAACCACAAAAAGGGTCCATGCAGAAGAATGAATGGAGGGGCGAGATGAAGGAAACCCGGGAATGGATAATCGTTTAGTCTGTTATAGACCTCCAGATAGCCCAGAAGTTGTGTTAACCCAAACAGTACAAACAATGCGGCCAGGGTATAATCAGAACGAATGGCAGCGGGTCTGGAAACCAGCAATACCGCCATGAAAATAGCCAGAAATGCCCCAATGGCCAGAAATACTTCCATTTGGGCAAATGTAATTAATAAAACGATGTCTATTTATTCCTGAGTATGTCCCTGATTTCTGTCAGCAACTGCTCTTCCTTACCAGGGGCAGGAGGTGGAGGCGGAGCAGCCTGTTCTTTCTTTTTTGTAAGGGAAATGGCTTTGATCATCATGAAAACAGCCCATGCTATGATAAGAAAGTCCAAGACCTGCTGAAGGAAAGCTCCATAATTCAATGTTACGGCAGCCGCCTCGCCTTCAGCGGCTTTCAGGGTGATGACAAGGTCAGTAAAATCAACACCTCCAACCAATAATCCAATGGGAGGCATGATGATATCGGCCACCAGAGAAGATACAATCTTCCCAAAAGCGCCACCAATAATTACAGCCACGGCCAGGTCAACGACATTGCCGCGCATGGCAAATTGTTTGAATTCTTTAAACATGGTGAAATGGTTTGGTTTAATTTACACAACAAGGGATATGTGTCTCAATAGGGCTATTGGGGAAGACGCCCGAACAAACCGGCCAGCCAGCGATGGAATTTGTGAATACCGCCTGGATTGGCATGCATGAGTATGCACTTGCCGCTTATCACATTCAATTCATCGTTGTTAAGCAGGGATAGTGCCTGGGGTGAGTCTGACATCTGTTGCAACCAAAAGGATTTAAGACCCTTTTCAAGCCCTTTTCTGACTATGACTTCTGAATGATTCCTGGGAGTTACCACAACAAGGGCCGTGACGCTGTCAGGCAGGGAGTCAATGTTTTCATAAATAGCATTCCCCCGCGGTGTTGTACCACCGGCGGGATTAACCGGATATGCCTCGTAACCCTTCTCAACAAGAGTTTTAAATACAAGGTGTCCAAACTTTTTTGGATCCCTTGAGTAGCCCGCTACAGCGATATGTTTTTGTGCAAGAAATTCACGGATGTCATTGCTGGTGTTCATGGTCTTACGGATTAATAATCAAATGTCAGAAAAAAAACAACATCAATCGTCATACATACTGACATATTCATAGGAGTTTCCGCAATGACTCAAAAACCGAAGAAAGTCTGAATAGGCAATTACCAGGGAGGCTGTATTAATGCAGGGATGAAAACTGATTGAACGGGCGTTCTGCAGCTTATGATCCAGAAAAAGGTGTACGTGTTTTCCGGTATCATTAATCAGGCCAAACGGACTGACCGACCCGGGACTTAATCCAAGATATTTCTTAAGGCGCTCAGGTGATGCAAAGCTAAGTTTTCCCTGCCTGAGCCGGAGTTCAAGATCGCGAACATTGAGTATTCGGGTATGCTCCAATACCACAAGATAATGCCTGTTTCCTTTATGATTTCTGAAGAAAAGATTCTTGCAGTGGGTAGCATCCAGATCTTTCCAGTATTTGGCAGCCTCTTCTACGGTTGGTACCGGGGGGTGCTCATAATAGGCAAAGGGTATCTCCAGGCGACTTAACAGGGAATACAAAACAGGATCTCCATTCATGCTGCACTATATTGAGCCTCTCACGGGATTCGAACCCGCGACCTACGCATTACGAATGCGTCGCTCTACCATCTGAGCTAAAGAGGCTTGGTGATCACCGGCCAAAGAGGCCGGTGATCAGTTACAAGCACTATTCCTTCTCTTCGGTCCCACGCATACGCATGATATCCCTGTCGAAGATATAAAGATTGTGATTACCAAGCAGTTCGAGCTTGTCCAGTATAGCCTGAACAGAGGTTTCTTCTTCCAGTTGTTCGGTTACAAACCACTGTATCCAGTTATTGGTGGTATAGTCTTTTTCTTCAAGACTCAATGCCACAATGTCATTGATGGCAGCCGTAACCATCTGTTCATGCTCAAGGGCGCCTTCGAACAAAGCTTTAACACCGGCCCAGTCTTTGGGTGGTTGTGGCACCTGCGGTGCTGTAGCATGTCCGCCTCGTTCGTTGATATACCTCATGAATCGAAGCATATGCTCTCTTTCTTCTTCGGCCTGTGCATAAAACCATCCGGCGATGCCTTCCATTCCTGTGGCATCTGCCCATGAAGCCATAGACAAATACAATTGTGAAGCATAAGCTTCTTTTTCTACCTGTTTATCCAGGATTTCAAACATTTTTTTTGAAAACATTTTTTTTGGTTTTTAGGGTGGTAATTATAATATGGTTTTGGGTTCTTGATATTGAGACCTCGAT
>CAZFOI010000342.1:0-2619 GCA_964520605.1 uncultured Bacteroidales bacterium | reverse complement strand
GGCAATCCCACCCTTGAACGAACCCTGTTCAGATAGGTCTGGGCATTGGGGCTTCCAAGTTCGGCTGCCATCAATAATACATCCGCAAAACGAATGACCCTGTGGTTAATGGTCCGATTTAATTCAAACTGTCCGTCAGATCCCCAATGCTCCCGGTCTGAGGTGTATTTACGAGAGAAATAACCTGTATGCTGATAGCCAATGGTAAGTGTACCATCAAGCTGCTGTTGCCTTACAATGGTAGCGGCATACCTGGGGTCGGCCTGTAAATCCTGGGCAAGCTTATGGCTAACCGGAGCAAAACTCCATCCACGATTCCAGTTGGTTGATCCCGAAACCCTGGGCCCCTGCATCTGAGCAGCGAGGTTTCCTGCACCTCCCCTTGCATAACCCCAATCCCACCAGGGAAGGGCATCGCCATATGAGATTTCGAACACGGATTCAACACCAAATTCGCCAACCAACCTGAAGTTGTGCGCATAATTGGGAAAGAGATCGTGCCCACTGTTTGCGATAAGATCCTCAAGGTGCTGCAGCACAAAGCTCCTGTTCACTACTGTAGTCCCGGCACTCATTTCGGAACCGTATACTCCGTTGTAAAACAGGTAGGCGCGCGCCAACAATGCCTTGGCTGCCCATTTGGTGACCCTGCCGGCTTCCGGTTGAGGCACTGAGGCTGGCAAATCGGCCATGGCTTCTACCAGATCAAGTGCAATCTGATTGTATACCTGCTGGGGTGTGCTCTGGGGTTGGCTATATTCGGAAGGACCACTGATGGTACTGGTTAAGAGCGGTATATTCTCAAAGAAACGGACCTGTTCAAAATAAAAATACGCCCTCAGAAATTTGGCTTCGGCAATGGTTCGCTTTTTAAAGCTTTCCGGTGCAGTAATACGGTCAATTACTTCAAGAAACAAATTTGCCCTGTATATGCCAATGTAATTTTTGATCCAGGTGGCATGAACTATCGGGTTTGTAGGGGCAATATTAAAGCTGTTCAGTTCCTGCCAGTTAATTCCATCAACAGGGTCAGAACCACCGGCATAGGCATCATCAGACAAAACATCGGCCACAGTAATAATGGGCATCCAGGAAACGCCCGGAGTTGACTGATAGGTAAGCACGTCGTAAATGGCCACCAATGCACGGAATGCCTGTTCCTGTGTCTGATAATAATTACTGGAAACCTCCTGATCAATGGGCTTTAGATCCAGAAAGTCTTCACTGCAGGCGGTAAGGAGCAATGAAACCAGCAATGTTTTGGCTGTTATTGAAAATATATTTTTCATATCTCAATGATTTTTACATTAAAAAGAAATGGTGGTTCCCAGTCGGAATGTACGCGCTTGCGGATAAACCCCACGGTCAATACCAATATCGAAAGAACTCAGGGCTCCGATTTCAGGATCTGCTCCGGTATATCTGGTAAGTGTAAACAGGTTTTCAGCAGATACATAAACCCTCAGTGTAGATGCTTTGATTCTGGCAAGTATCTTTTCTGAGAATGTATATCCCAACTGAATGTTTTTCAGCCTCAGGTATGATCCGTCTTCAATATAAAGATCTGAAACCCTGTAATTAAAGTTGGTGTCGTTCCAGGTATATCTGGGTATTCTGTTGGAAGTACCTTCACCCGTCCATCTGTCAAGAATGGCTGTGGTTCGGTTGGTAAAGGGAAGGTCCTGCCTTTGCATACCATTGAAAAGCTGATGTCCAAACGCTCCTATGACAAGCATTCCCAAATCGAACTGCTTATATTCAAAGTTGGCATTGGTGCCCAATGTGAATTTTGGGGTTGGATTCCCAATCATGGTCCGGTCATCAGGGGTTATTCTGCCATCACCATTTACATCAATAAAGCGAACATCACCCGGTTTTGCATTGGGCTGAAGCGGTTGACCATTTCTGTTTATGTGCTGAAAGACCTCGGCCTGATTTTGGAAGATGCCATCGGTTTTATAGCCATAGAAATAAGCTATCGGCATGCCTATCTGGGTGCGGGTAACCATACCGGCAACAGCCCAGCTCGCACCTGGCAATACGCCCTCTTCGTTGCCGATTTTAATCATTTTGTTCTGATTGTATGCGGCATTAATACCAACAGAGTAGCGCAAATCTTTCATAAAGTGCCTCCAGCTCAATGACACCTCGACCCCTTTGTTCTGAACACTGCCTACGTTTGCAAAGGGCGGGTCATTGCCCACGTGGGCAGGGATAGGAATTCTTTCCAGCAAACCCCTGGTGGTTTTTACGTAGTAGTCTATGGTGGCGGTAAGTCGGTTATTGAAAGCACCAAAGTCAATGGCAATGTCTAACTGTTCAGATTCTTCCCAGCGAATATCTTTGTTCTCAATGAATTGAGGAGAGGCTCCAAACTCACGTCCTCCTCCGAAAATATATCCCCTGCTCATGTCCATTAAAGACACAAACTGGTAGTTACCTATGCGCTCATTTCCGTTAACTCCCCAGGAGGCCCTTAGTTTTACAATATCCAGGGCTCCGAGTTGGGGAAAGAAACTTTCTTCACTGATCACCCATGAAACTCCAAAGGAAGGAAAAATCCCATAACGATTGTTTGGGCCAAACCTGGAAGAACCATCCCTTCTGACGGTGGCATTA
>CAZFOI010000341.1:0-2620 GCA_964520605.1 uncultured Bacteroidales bacterium | reverse complement strand
GAGATATTCGCCAATTCTTTCCCTGACTTTAATCAGCAACCCTCCCAGGGCTTTCTTATACCGAATCGTAGGTTCTTTCAGATGGTCCGGAACCACATTGTCGATATTCTTGATAAATACCAGTGAAGCATCCGTGTCGTTCAGGTTTTCAATCAGGGCCCCATGGCCTCCGGGCCTGAACATAAGGCTCCCGTCAGGCATCCTGTAGGGGTGGTTGTCCGGGGTAACCGCTATGGTATCTGTGGAAGGTTTTTGTAAAGAAAAACGGACATCGAACCCAATGTTGGCATCTGCGGCATATTTTCCGATAACTTTCTGCAACAGCAATTGAAAGCGACTCAGGTGTGCAGATGAAACCGTCAAATGGATCCTGGCTGTTTGGTCTTTGCCACATGCATACATGGCAGCTTCCGCCAAATGCTCCTCAAATGAAGTCCTTGCAAAGTTTCCATATTTATGAAAAGCAATCAGACCCTTGGGAAGGGAAGCATAAGCAAGACCTTCCTCTGAGAGCAGGGCATTTATTATTGGCAGATAGTTTTCTGTTTCCAGCAGGTGCACACCATCCAGGTCATTCCTGAACAAAATAAGCAAAAGGTCATCCCAAAATGCAAATTCCCTTATTCTGGTGAAGAAACCGGCAGCCTCAGGATCTGATTGCATCAGCTCAGACGGGTCGCTGCCCCCAGACAATTGCTCCTGCCAACGGTATACATCTTTAAACATTCTGGTGGCAGCCCCACTGGCCGGCACGAACTTTAAAACCTCCGTTTTCACAGATTCGCGCTCGTAAATCTCGCATAACTGATCCACCTCGTGAGGGTCAGGTACGATTATGCCATCAGAGGCTGTGGCCGGTCTGTCCAGTTTCAAAAAAGGAATACCCCTGGAAAACAAAGAAATTTGTTCCAATATTCTATCCGGGTCAATTCCCAGAGATTGCATTTGCCTGAGGTCATTGTCAGAAAACATACTTAGTGGAATTTGCTGTTAGTGTAAACTTACAAAGAAATAGGGATATGGCATTTTACCGGATGCCAATTTTATGTTATTTTTGGTGGTTCGCAATCAATTCTCAAACCCATGAAAAACCAGCTGATAGCATCTTTGATACTTGCTTTTATCTTAGTCTCCTGTCAACAACAAGCAATCGTACCGGGTCGCGCAGACGTGAGAAAAGCTCCTGCTCCGACATCCTTCAATGGCTTTTACTACTTCCTTCCCAGAACGGTAATTTCTGTTGATGTTACCATAGTCAAAACCATTTCCCAACCTGGTCCGTTTGCCGGATTTGCCGAGAGTCTTCTCGGACTTCAGGATGTAATCAGAATGCCCTCTGTACAATACCGCATTGCAGAGATTTCCATACATGGGTATGCCGAGCCGGATCCTGATCAAATGTTTTTCATTGCAATGGATCAGGTGCAGGAACCATTTTTTATCTCCCTAAGCGAAGCCGGCCTTTTACAAAGCATTAACAAGCCATTCGACTCAGGCCTGCACGCAAAAAATCCGGGTGAAATGAAAGAGTATGGGCAATATGGTACCGAAGCGACTTTCAATCATTTTATCGACAGCAACCTGCAGGAGAGAATAGATACCATATTGGAGAGGGTTCGCGTGGATACAATGACCATAGAACGTCAGACCCTGAGGCGCAGCTGGGTTGAAAAACCTACAGAGGTAAGGGCCAGGGAAGTGGCTGATTACATACTGAAAATTCGCAACAAAAAATTTGAGCTAATCAGTGGATTTGCAGAAATTCCATACTCAAAAGAAGCCATACGCTATATGTATGAAGAAATGAACCGAAAGGAAAACGATTATGTTGCCCTGTTTACGGGATTGTCGAGTTCTGCCTCCATAAAGTACAGATACACCTGGGTGCCCGACCGAACCAGACCCATTGGTCCGCAAACACTTTTTCATTTCTCACAACGCGAAGGGGTGGTGGCGGAAAATGTCCCAGGCAGTATTCCAGTTACGATTGAAGCCCAGAGGGCCCAGGCTTCCAGTTACCTAAGCTCCATGGTGCAGCGCCTGCCCGATCCCAAGAACCCCAACCGTGGATTTTACTACAGAATTCCAGAACATAGCACGATAATGATCCGTGAAGGTCGCAACCTTCGTGCTGAAGCCAGGATGCTTATCAACCAGTTTGGGGTAGTAACATCTTTGCCTCCATACATGCTGGAGGTAGAATTTTATCCCAATACAGGATCAGTAAAATCCATTGGCTGGAAACCTTCAGAAAACTAACCAAAGCATTATTTCATGCAGTACTTTATCATTACCGGGGCAAGCAAGGGACTTGGAGAGGGCATCGCTGCCGAATTGCTGCACCCTGATCATCACCTATTTTGTATTGCACGCACAGAAAGCAAAGCGTTAAAAACGCTTGCGGCTGCAAAAGGAGCTTCCCTGCGCTTTTTAAATTTCGACCTGGCCGTTCTACATGACATACCCGCCTTGCTCGATATGATTTTCAGTGAAATTGACACCGAAAAAGCCAGTGGCATTTTCCTGATAAAAAATGCCGGAGATCTGCATCCTGTTGGAAGGGCTGAAAACAACCCTCAGGAGGAAGTTGAACATCATATACGAACAAACCTGATAGCTC
>CAZFOI010000340.1:0-2631 GCA_964520605.1 uncultured Bacteroidales bacterium | reverse complement strand
TTTGATATTCTGCCAATGAAGAACAAATACATCGATCTGATTGAGCAAACCTTTGAATTCCCGCAGGAAGAATTCAAGGTCATAGACAATGAGCTCTTCTTTCATGACATTTGTTTGATGGACCTCATCAAACAATATGGGACTCCATTGAAAATCAGCTATCTTCCCAAAATATCCCAGCAAATACAGAAAGCAAAAAGGCTGTTCAATGTGGCAATGGCAAGGGTAGATTACAAGGGAACCTACAATTATTGTTACTGCACCAAGAGTTCGCATTTCAGTTTTGTGCTTGAAGAAGCCCTTAAGAACGACATCCACCTGGAAACATCTTCTGCATTTGACCTGTATATTATTGAGGAATTATACAATCTGGGACTAATTGATAAAAGCAAATATGTTGTTTGCAATGGGTTTAAACGTCCGCTATATACCCAGAAAGTAAGCGAATTGATCAATAATGGGTTTGTTAATACCATCCCTGTACTTGACAATAAAAGTGAAATAAAGATTTATGACGAGCTCATAGAAAAGGACAAAATGTGTCAGCTTGGCATTCGCATTGCTGCAGAAGAAGAACCCATGTTCGAGTTTTACACTTCCAGGCTGGGGATACGCTACAATGACATTATTCCCTTTTATAAGGAAAAAATTCGCAACGATAAGCGATTCAGGCTTAAAATGTTGCACTTCTTTATTAATACCGGGATCAAAGACAATGCCTATTATTGGAATGAGTTGTCGAAATGCGTGAATGTTTACTGTGAGCTTAAAAAGATATGTCCTGACCTTGACAGCCTGAACATAGGTGGCGGCTTCCCAATCAAGAACTCCCTGGGTTTCGAGTATGATTATGAATACATGACAGAGGAGATTGTGGCCCAGATTAAGACCATCTGCAATCAGAACGGAGTGCCGGAACCAGATATCTTTACAGAATTCGGGGCTTTTACCGTGGGTGAGAGCGGCGCTGTCCTGTATTCCATTCTGGATCAAAAACAACAAAACGATCGCGAGCATTGGAACATGATAGACAGCAGTTTCATGACTACGCTTCCGGACGTCTGGGCAGCAAAGCAACGATTTATACTGCTGGCCATTAATAACTGGGATTTTGAATACCAGAGGGTGAACCTCGGAGGGCTTACCTGTGACAGCCAGGATTATTATAATGCGGAGTTGCATGCAAACGCCATTTTCCTTCCAAAGATCAGGGAAGGCAATACGCAGTATATTGGGATGTTCCATACTGGAGCCTATCAGGAAAGCCTGGGAGGGTTTGGCGGCATTCAGCACTGCCTGATTCCTGCTCCCAAGCATGTAATTATAGACAGGGACGAAGAAGGTGAATATACCACCAAATTATTCGCCAAGGAACAAAGCTATAAATCCATGCTAAAAACACTGGGTTTCTGATGTTTATTTTTATTTATTGACAAAGACCACTGTATACCGGCGCAACCTATGACCCAAAGGGCAAACACTTTCAGGAAGAATACTTACAAGCCAAAAACAAAGGCCACCTCAGACATAGATGGTAAAGACCTGAATCTGCAAACAGTAAAGGAGTTTTTCAGAAGCCAGCGACTTACCAAGTCCCTGGGCCTGCTGCTGGTTATTATTTCTCTTTTCCTGCTGTTTTCTTTTATCTCCTATCTATTTAGTTGGAAATATGACGATGCCCTGCTGGAAGGCAGGGTATTTAATTGGGCATTGCTTACAGAGAACCAGACCCATACAGAAAACTGGATGGGCAGATTGGGTGCTGTTGTATCCCATTGGCTCATCAAACAATGGTTTGGGATTGCCTCTTTTTTCCTTGTACTAATGGCTTTTGTAAGCGGGTTCAGGATGCTTTTTGGCATCTCCCTTCTCCCCTTGCGTAAGACCTATGCCTATAGTCTCTTTCTTATGCTATGGATTTCCGTATTGCTTGGCTTTGTAATCAAACCCGGAAGCTGGTCTGTTCTGGGAGGTGTTTTTGGTTATCAAAGTAAGGTTTGGCTTAATGGAACCATAGGGCAAGCGGGAACTGCGCTCTTGTTGTTGTTATCCATGGGGACTTTTCTTATACTGGTTTTCGACCCAAACCTCAGAGCATTTGCTGAATGGTTCAGAAATGCTTTTTCCTTTAATAAAAAGAGCAATGAAGGCTCATTCGAAGAATCTGAACCAGGCCCCCTTGTGCCTGCAACCGAAGATGATGCCCCGGCAACTGAGGAGGAAATAGCTTCCAGCCTGGAGTTGTTTACCAGGGAAAACCAAAGCGATGAAGGCAGCCCGGAAACCAAACAGCAGGAAGCAGACATACATGGAGAATCCCCGGATGAGTCGCGGCAAGGCGAGGAAGAAGCATCCGGCCATACACTTGAAATTGAGGTTGGCAATGGCAAAATAAGCGGAAGCAATTACCAGGCCATTGACGAACCATTCTCCGGAGAAAATGACCTCCCTGATTTGGCGCACCTGGGTGAGTTTGACCCCACACTGGATCTGCCAAAGTACCGCGTTCCCGGCCTCGACCTGCTCGACGACAAGGGCAGTTCAACCATACAGGTAAACAAGCAGGAACTTGAGGCCAATAAGGACAGGATCATCGAGACCCTGAACAATTATGCCATACAGATAGGCCGA
>CAZFOI010000339.1:0-2633 GCA_964520605.1 uncultured Bacteroidales bacterium | reverse complement strand
CCCCTGTTGTTAATCCCGATAGGCTTTGGTATCATTTTAGGCAATATTCCCTTTGCCGAAGGAACAGGGCTGCAAATAGGCATCTATGAGGAGGGAAGCGTGTTGAACATGTTGTATTTTGGTGTTCAGCGTGGGATTTACCCCCCGATCATTTTTCTTGGAATCGGGGCCATGACAGACTTTTCCTCCCTGCTTTCCAAACCCCGTTTGGTTTTGCTCGGGGCTGCCGCCCAATTCGGGATTTTTGCGGCCTATTCCTCCTCACTCTTGCTGGGCTTTTCACCTGCACAGGCAGGTGCAATTGCCATAATCGGTGGCGCCGACGGTCCTACTGCTATTTTCCTTTCATCCAAACTGGCTCCTGAATTCGTTGGACCCATTGCCATTGCGGCATACTCATACATGGCCCTGGTTCCGGTGATTCAGCCGCCTATTATGCGATTGCTCACAACCAGGAAGGAAAGAGTAATCAGAATGAAGCCGCCACGTGCCGTGCCGAAACAGGAAAAGATCATCTTCCCGATAGTTGGTCTCCTGCTGACCACCTTTATTATGCCCACAGCCCTTCCTTTGCTTGGGATGCTTTTCTTTGGAAACCTTTTGAAGGAAAGTGGCGTTACCAATCGTCTGGCCGAGACGGCCCGTTCTTCCCTGATTGATATTGTAACCATTTTTCTTGGCCTTACCGTGGGTGCTTCAACCCAGGCAACGGTATTCCTTACACCTGAATCTTTGAAAATCTTCGGACTGGGTGCAGCCAGTTTCGTGGTAGCGACCTTTAGCGGGGTATTGTTTGCCAAGATCATGAACTTTTTCTCCAAAGAGGGAGACCGCATCAACCCTCTTATCGGAAACTCAGGAGTTTCTGCCGTTCCGGATAGCGCCCGTGTGTCACAGCATGTTGGTCTGGAATACGACAAGACCAACCACCTGTTGATGCACGCCATGGCCGCAAACGTTTCCGGGGTTATCGGAAGTGCGATTGCTGCGGGTATTTTGCTGAGCTTTTTAACATAATGGAATGATATTTACATATCAGGAAACGGACATTTATTACGAAGACCACGGCAGCGGAGCTGCCGTGGTCTTTTTGCACGGATTTACCGAGTCTTCTGCTATTTGGCAGGATTTTGCCCGCAAGCTGATGCCGGCTTACAGGGTGGTGCTGATTGATCTTCCCGGGCATGGCCGGAGCGGGTGCCTGTCAGACATTCACGACATGTCGCTGATGGCCGGGGTGGTGGCTTCGGTTTTGGATTATTTGAAAATTGATAAATGTGCCCTGATCGGACACTCCATGGGTGGCTACGTCGCCCTTGCCTTTGCCCGTTTGCATCCCCGTCGCCTTAGCGGACTTGGCTTGTTCCACAGCACAGCCCTGGCTGATTCAGAAGAAGCACGGCGAAATCGCGACAGGGCCATTGAGATCATCAGGCAAAACCATCATGGATTTCTCTCAGGCTTCATTCCGTCTTTGTTTGCGCCCGACAACAGGAAATCCCTCAGCAAAGAGATCGGGGAGTTGGTCGCCGATGCCAGGAATATGACAGCCAGGGGAGTAATTGCTGCCCAACAGGGAATGAAACTAAGACAGGACAACACAGCCGTATTGTCCGAACTAAGGGTTCCGGTTTGTTTTATTGCCGGCCATTTGGACGAAAGAATTCCCCTTGAAGGGCTTGCTGGTCAGTTTTTGTTGCCGGAAACAGCCTTTGTTTTGCTGCTTCGCCATTCGGGACATATGGGATACCTGGAGGCCGCAGATGACACATTCTCCTTTATAAAATATTTTCTTTCCCGTTGCGCATAAAAAGCCTTGTTTTGTTGTAAAGTATTTTTACTTTTGGTAAAAATATTGCACGGGGTTTGGCATGCATGCCTGCCCGGGACAAAACAACAACAAAAACAATGGCAATGAAGCGCATCCTGGTTATCGATGACGATACGGCAGTAAGATTGATGCTGGCAGGCATTCTGAAGAAAAACGGCTATGAAGTATTTATGGCTCCCGACGGGCCCTCTGGCCTGAAGGCAGTTGTGGATGCACAACCCGATCTGGTGATAACAGATTTTCAGATGCCCGGTATGACAGGATTGGAGGTTTTGGATGCCTTAAAGGAACACCATCCGGATCTTCCCGCCATCATGCTGACGGCCTTTGGGGATGCCACCCTTACCATTAAATCCATACAAACCGGGGCTTATGATTTTATTGAAAAGCCCATTGATTCGCGTGAATTGCTTGAAGCGGTTAAGGGGGGCATCAAACTGGCAGAAAAGAAAAAACATACCGATCAGATCTTTCATCCAGGTGTAAAAAAATCCATTGACGAAAACCTCATGGTTGGCAAATCGACAGCCATGAGAGAATTGTTCAAGAATATCGGAAGGGTTTCCATGAGTCCGGTTAATGTATTGATAACCGGAGAAACAGGAACCGGAAAGGAGCGTGTGGCCCGGCTGATACACTTTTCTTCGGAAAACCGCTCTGAGCCCCTGGTGGTAATCAATTGCAATGCCGTCAATCAGGATGAACTTGCCCTGGAGTTATTTGGTGAAATTGATGGAAATCCGGTTATTGGCCTGGGAGGCCGTGGATCCAGGCTGAGGGAGGCAGGAAAGGGCACGGTGGT
>CAZFOI010000338.1:0-2634 GCA_964520605.1 uncultured Bacteroidales bacterium | reverse complement strand
TGGAGCCAAACAGAGTATCATCGCCGACAGAGATGATCACTGCGACGGCGCTGCCGCTGATTACGTTACTTCCCATGAATGCAATATTGGAATACTCTGTAACAGTATCCACCTTATCATTGCCGACTTCTGCAAATTTTTCCACAGGTGCGCTTTCGCCCGTCAGGGCCGCCTGACTGATAAACAAATCCTTCGCTTGGAGCACTCTGGCATCCGCAGGAATCATATCACCGGCAGAAAGATGGATGATATCACCAACCACCGCATCAACAAGGGGAATTTCCTGCCTTTTGCCATCCTCCCGGTCAACGGTGCAAGTTGTGGTAATCATGCCCAGGAGTTTTTCAGCGGCATTTCCGGAGCGTGACTCCTGCACAAAACGTAAAGTGCCGGAAATAACGACCATGGCCATGATAATGATGACTGTACGCAGGCTAATATCCTCCGGTGCGTTTTGCATAATCGGAAGGACAACATCCGTAATCGTAGATACAATGGCAAGGCAACCGAGAATTGCCGTAAAGGGGTTGATGAACGCGCCTGCCAATTTCTGCAGCAGCGTTTTTTTCTTTTCGTGGGTCCCCCTATTGCTGCCATAGGCATTGCGGCTTGCAACGACCTCGTTTTCTGAAAGACCGTCGGGGGAGGTGTTGAATTTCCTTAAAACAGTCTTGATTTTATTGGTTGCGGCGAAAGTAATCACTTCGTTGGCTCTGTCTCTGCGGACATAGCTCTCTGAAATTTTTTTCACAGCCACTTTGTTTTTTTTCTTGTTCATGAGTCTATACCTCCTAAATTGTATTTAGTGAAATCGGAAGCAAGACATCAGCCTGTATGGACTTAGAAAGTTTTTAGCAAAACAGACAGCAGGTTTTTCGCTATGCGAAAGTTTTGCTGGTATCTTCTTCGCCCCGGAGGTTGTATGTCTTGAGGGCCTAACCCACTTCCAGTATCGGATTCCATCTGTTTCGCCCCTTTCTTTTTAAAGTATCTATGTCAATGCCTTACGGCAGTCATTTTGCAGCATCAGCTTTATACCTGTTTGACTTTGTAATGAAAGCTACATCAATGCCTGTCAACACAAACCAGGCGATCATGCACCATACAAATGCAGCGTTCTTAAATCCGGGATTAAAACCGGATATCAGAAAAATGCCGCTGGCAACCAAAAATACACACCCGATATTCTTGCTGAGTTCATCCATGTGTATTTTGTTTTTTTCTTCTTTTGGCATGTCACGCCAAGCTTTGATCCAGTTTGGACCCACTCCGATGAAAAAGACGATACCAACCACCAGGAAGATAAGTCCAAAAACAATGCAATTTAAGTTCATACGTTTCACTCTCCTTTATTGTGTAGTTTCCTGTGGAACGGCTGAAAAGGGCATAAAAAAACCATCGCTATTATGCTTCTTCAGCGCATAACCCGTAATTTGTTTTCTGCAAAACTTCTTCGCAGTTACGGAAACGCAGCCTATAGAGGAATACATAAACGATGGACAATCTATCTATGGATGAATGGATAGAGATTTCCGTGCTATTCCCATAGCAGTATATCAGTTCCAGTGGTAAAGAACCTGATATAACATCCACGAATATCTATTTGTCTGACCGTTTTGTTTTGTCCCCTACAACTGTAACTGTCCACGAAATCTCATCTCCTTCCATTGTTTTTTCAATATGGCGCTCAACAGCACTTTATTATTATAACCATAATCGAAAAGAAATCATATGGCTAAATTCTTGCGATTTTCTTGCGAAACGGCAAGAAAAAACGGATTGATCTCATCCGCTGCGCAGCGGGAGCCAATCCGTTTTTCTATATTCGGTCCGTAAACTTATAACCGATTCCCCATATGGTAAGGATGTATTCCGGCACATCCGGGTTTGGTTCAATCTTTTTTCGGAGCTTTCGGATAAAGGCCATGATATTGCTGTCTGCCATAAGATAATCCTCTGCCCAAACTGCCTGGTAAATCTGTTCCTTGGTGAAAATCTCCCCCTTGTTCTTTGCAAGAAAATATAGAATGTCAAATTCCTTTGGGGTTAAACTGACCTCTGCTCCATCACATAACACTTTATGGTTCTTGGGATGGATTTCAAGTGCGCCGACATAAATGCCATCGTCTGCGCCATTGATGAAGGGTTCCCCATTACCGGTCATCCCCAGCATGAGGGTAGCCACCTCGCCTTCCATCAAATCCTTTAATCCCTGCAGAAGCTCATCGGAATACCTGGATTTAGGCTCTAAAGTTTTCAGGGTATCATACAGGGATTTAGCAAGGGCGGAATCCATCATGATAAAGCTTGCGTTTTTCTTCAATGCGATTCCCCCTTTCTAAATCAGCTCACCGTATTTGGCAATGTAGATTCGCTTCAATACGGTGGTTAACAGCATGTAACTGGCGACGACAACAAGCAGGAACCCAAAATACCACAGGGGGAGCACCGTCAGACCCAGGACATTGACCATAGGGGTAAAGGTAAGTCCTGTGAACAGCAGGATGCCGATAACCGTAATCAGCATAACCGAGGCCGATGGCCTGCTTTGCAGGAAAGGTATTTTTTGAGTGCGCAGCATGTGCAGAATCAAAACCTGCGTCCACATGGATTCCAGAAACCATCCGGTCTGGA
>CAZFOI010000337.1:0-2657 GCA_964520605.1 uncultured Bacteroidales bacterium | reverse complement strand
AGAGGTTACCTCCGGAACCATGGCGCCTTCACTGAAGAAAGCCATTGGAATGGGTTATGTGGATACCGCTTTTGCCAAAGCCGGCAACAGGATATTTATTGATATCCGGGGAAAAGCAGTTGCTGCAGAAATTGTTAAACTTCCTTTTTATAAAGCCTGAGGCCTGATGTACAGCGAAACCGGAACTTATACAGCAGAAGTATGCTTTTCTCCGCTTTCCTGGCCTTTGTTCAGTAAAAAAGGATCATTGGTGGTGGTTGCCGATGTTTTCAGGGCAACCACTGCCATTTGTGCTGCCATGCATCACGGGGTAAAAGAAATTATTCCGGTGGCCGAAATAGCCGAAAGCGAAGCCTATAAAGCGCAAGGTTATATCGTTGCTGGTGAACGCGATGGAAAAAAACTGGCATGTGCAGATTTTGGCAATTCTCCTTTCAATTTCATGGAACCTTCCCTTAAGGGAAAAACCCTGGTAATGAATACGACTAACGGAACCCAGGCCATAAAAATGGCGGCCGATGAGGGAGCCATGGTGGCCATAGGGGCTTTCACCAATTTGTCGGCCATCAGCCGGTATGTATTGGAAAGCAAGCGAAACCTGGTGGTTTTCTGTTCCGGCTGGAAAAACCGTTTTAGCATGGAAGACAGCCTGTTTGCCGGTGCTTTGGTAGAAAAGGTAATCATGGACAGCCGCGGGGAATACCATACCATGTGCGACTCTGCCATTGCCAGCGCCGATCTGTGGCTGCTTGCCAAGGGCGATCCCCTTTCATATATTCAGAAAGCGGCACACAGGCACCGTTTGCGTCATATGGGCCTTGACGACATCCTGGAATACTCGCTTACCGTTGATGCAGCTCCCTGTCTGCCTGTTTTAAAGGGAGACAGGCTGGTGAACCTTACCGTCTGATAAATTTCCCTGCCTTACCCCCTTTTGCTTCCCCCTGCAATGGCTAGATTTGGATCATGTTCAGGATCCGGTCTGTCATATCATGCCATTGGTTAGTTATTCCGCTGCTGTGTCTTATGTTGATGCGGCCCGGCTCTTTGTTTGGCTTTGGTTTTCATGCCCATCGCATCATCAATCGTGAAGCCGTATACACCATACCCGGAGAGCCGGGCCATTTTTTCAGAAGTTTTCAGGAATATCTGAGCGAAAAATCCATTGACCCTGACAAGCTGGCCCATATCGTTCCGGGGGAAGCATCCCGGCATTTCATAGATCTTGAACATTACTCAGCTTATCCCGATTCCCTTTACCATACTTATAAATCTGCCATTGGCCTGTTTTCTGAAGACAGCCTGATGGCCTGGGGAAGATTGCCCTGGCATATAGCCCTGATGACTGAGAGGCTTACCATGGCATTTGCCAGCAGGGATACAGAGCGCATCCTCAGGCATGCGGCCCATTTGGGACATTACATTGCAGATGCATGCACGCCCCTGCATACCACACGCTGGTACAATGGCAGAACGCCCGGGGAGAGGGGCATCCACGCCCTTTGGGAGAGCCGCATACCGGAGTTGTTCAGTGACGGATTCTGTTTTCTGAGCGGCAGGGCCGTTTATATTGAAGATCCTTTGGCTGAGGCATGGAATCTGGTAAGGGAAAGCCATCTGAAAACTGACAGCATATACAGGGCCCTGGACAGGGCAACAAAGGGTATGAGTACATGGCAACAATTTGCTGTGGAAGCAAGGGGAAGCCAGATCCAAAGGGTTTATTCCATGGCCTTCTGCGAGCTATTGCATAAGGAGATGGACCAGATGACAGAGCGCCAGATGCGCAGGGCGGTGGGCGCGGTGGGGTCATTTTGGTTTACAGCATGGGTGAATGCGGGACAACCCGATCTGAAAGCATCAACCAAAAAACCAAAGAGGTTACTGCAACGCCTAATGCGTATGGGTAAGCATGCGGATTGATTTCTCCTCTGACCATCCGTGTCTGGCCTTGAGTTCAGCTACAATGATGTCCCTGGCAATTCTTCTCAAGGCTTCCTGATTATGTAAAATACGCAGGTGTACCTCATGGTTGCTGCGCCTTTGACGGGTCATGACAAGACCGGGTTCCATATTCAGACGCATGTATGCCTGGGAAATCTTTTCCTGGCAATCATTGATGGCATTGCGGATAATCCCGGCCTCCTCCTCCGTAATTTCCTTTTTGCCCTGCTTGCTCATGTTCCAGGCCTGAAAGTACATGACCATGGGCCCGGCTATTTGCTTGCGGGCTTTCTCCAGAGCCATGTTGTATGCTTCCTCAGGCGTGGCAGAGGATCCATCTCCAAATGCATACACATAGGCACGTTCGCCTGTGGCGGTTTCTTCCAATCTGTTTTTCCAACTCTCTGCAAGCATATCCATCAGATCCCCGCCCATGCCTGTCCATCCATTGCGGCTAAATCCCGAAAATTCATTCTCTGCCCGCTTTATAGCGGCTGCATCGGTTTCTGAGCGGGGCTTTTGAGCATAAAGGGGCATTACCCACAAAAGGGCCAAAAGCACTGCCCCGGTAAGGGTGTATCGGATCATGGCTTGAAGGTTTTGTCAGGGTAAATATAACACAACACCGCTTAATAAAAACTTAACGATGGTTTTTTTGCATCATTCAGACAAAAGCAACATTTGATGGAAACATTTTCTTATTTTTGTTGTTT
>CAZFOI010000336.1:0-2661 GCA_964520605.1 uncultured Bacteroidales bacterium | reverse complement strand
GATTTTTTCTGCTCACCCACGGTACTGAAGGTGGCCTCTCCGATTTGTTTGCCGTCCTGGTCTATGATGGGATAGTGCTGGCGGGGGATGCCTTTTTCCGTAAGCTCAAAACCCACCAGCCTGCGGGTTACGCCTTCGGTTTTTTGTTTCAGCAGGGCATCCCTGTTGATAAAGTTTCTGTCTTCAGAAAACTTCGTAATCCAGCCAAGGCCGGCTTCAATGGGGGAGGTGGTATCGTTGATGTCGTTACCATAAAGGCAAAATCCCATTTCAAGGCGCAGGGTGTCTCTTGCTGCAAGGCCAATGGGCTTGATGCCAAACTCTTTTCCGGCTTCCAGAACGGCTTCATAAATTTTCACCCCTATCGCATTCGGAAAATAGATTTCGCAACCCCCCGAACCCGTATAGCCTGTGGTTGAAACAATCACGTCTTTAAAACCGGCAAACTCCAGAACCTTAAAAGTGTAATAAGGCATGTCTTCAATGCTTTCTCCGGTGAGTTTCTGCATGGCTTTCAGGGCAAGCGGACCCTGCACGGCCAACTGGGAAATATCATCTGATGCATTGATCAGTCTGGCGCCTATGTCCTGGTTCTGGCTGTTGATCCAAGCCCAGTCCTTGTCTATGTTGGCGGCATTAACCACCAAAAGATACTTTTCTTCATTAAAGCGGTATACCAGAAAATCGTCCACAATACCACCCTGATCATTCGGGAAACAGGTATACTGAACCTTGCCATCGGTAAGCAGGCCTGCGTCATTGGAGCTGACTTTCCTGAGCAGATCAATTGCCTTGGGCCCTTCAACCCAGAATTCGCCCATATGGGAAACATCAAATACCCCCAGGGTGTTTCTGACGGTTTCATGTTCTATGTTGATGCCTTCGAACTGCACCGGCATATAGAATCCGGCAAAGGGAACCATCTTGGCGCCCATTTCTTCGTGTTTTTCTTTTAAAACCGTAGTCTTCATTACAAAATCGGGTTAGAAATATGGATAATTCAAACGATGCTGATAAATAAACAATTCAGCGGGCAATAAGTTCTTGATGCTTAATGCCTTTATTTTTTCAGGGCCTCGGTCACCAGCCTGGCAGCATCGCTTAGCAAAATGGCCGATTCTACTTTAAGACCTGACTGGTCAATAATTACCTTGGCTTCTTCGGCATTGGTGCCCTGCAGCCTTACGATGATCGGAATGTTGATCTGCCCGATGTTGCGATAGGCATCCACTATACCATTTGCCACCCTGTCGCAACGGACAATGCCACCAAAAATATTGATCAGAATGGCCTTTACATTGGGGTCTTTCATGATGATCCTGAAGGCTTCCTCCACACGCCTGGCATTGGCAGAACCGCCCACATCCAGAAAATTGGCAGGTTCTCCTCCGCTCAATTTAATGATGTCCATGGTGGCCATGGCCAATCCGGCACCATTCACCATGCAACCCACGTTGCCATCAAGTTTCACATAGTTCAGATCGTGCTTGCCTGCTTCAACATCCATAGGATCTTCCTCAAGGATATCACGCATCCCGGCAATGTCCGGATGGCGGTAAAGGGCGTTGTCGTCTATGGTCATTTTGGTGTCGACCACCAGTATTTTATTGTCTGATGTTTTAAACAGTGGGTTGATTTCCAGCATGTTGGCATCATTCTCAACATACGCCTTGTACAGCTTGGGTACAAACTTAACCAGGTTTTTAAAAGCTTCTCCGGTAAGGCCCAGATTAAAGGCAATGCGCCTGCACTGGAAAGCCTGAATGCCCACCCGGGGATCAATCTCTTCTGTAAAAATCTGATCGGGCGTTTCTTCGGCCACTTCTTCAATGTTCATGCCACCCCTTGGGGAGTACATGATCATATTGCGGGAGCGCTCCCTGTTCATCAGCACACTCATATAGAACTCTGCAGGCTCGGATTCACCCGGATAATAAATGCCCTGCTCTACAAGTACCTTTCTTACTTTCTTTCCCTGGGGTCCGGTCTGGGGGGTTACCAATTGCATGCCTATGATGTCCCTGGCATATTGCTCAACCTGCTCAAGGCTTTTGGCAATCTTTACGCCTCCGCCTTTGCCTCGACCCCCGGCGTGGATCTGTGCCTTAACGGCCCAAATACCAATACCGGTAATTTCCTGAATTTTTTTTGCTGCAGGAATCGCGTCTTCGGGTTTTTCTACCAGTATGCCCTCGGCAACCGTTACCCCGTATTTTCTTAGCAATTGCTTGCCCTGATACTCGTGTAGGTTCATATGAATGGTGTTATAATTTGGCAGATGGCTTCAAAATTACAAAATTTCCGGGGGCAGGGAAATATTTTCATACACCCTGTCGTTCTACTTTTGATTTTGACCATCAAACCAATTTGAATGAAACAAACTTACAAGACCGAAGACAAACCATACATGCTTTCAGACACCTTTACCGGACGGCCGTTTGGTCATGACCGGGAAGACCTTCCCGGAAGGCAGGTAATCCGCAACATTCTGGCTTATGCACAGGCACTTGAGGTGCTGAAGAAAAAGAGCGGAGAGCCCATCTTTCTTATCGGAAACTGAAACCATGAACGCACCTGGTCAGGGGAAATTCCTGAAAAAGCCTGATTGGCTCAGGATACGACTCACCCGTGCCCGCGATTACAGCAAGCTGAAAGGCGTGC
>CAZFOI010000335.1:0-2662 GCA_964520605.1 uncultured Bacteroidales bacterium | reverse complement strand
TTTGCAATATAATTTCTGTGGTAGGCCTCTGCTTCATAATAGCTGGTAAGGGGACTGATTTCCGTAACAATGGGATTGTCCCAAATGCCCGCTTTGTCGAGGCTTTCAAGTATCTTTTCGGCCATTTCCTTTTGCTGCTGGTCATGATAAAATATCACAGAACGGTATTGGGTGCCTACATCGGCACCCTGCCTGTTTAATGTTGTGGGATCGTGGGTTTTAAAAAACACTTCCAATAAGCGGGCAAAGGATATTTCGTCAGGATTGAACTCAATTCGGATGACTTCGGCATGGCCCGTGGTTCCGGTCTTCACCTGCTCATAGGTTGGCCGGGTAAGCAAACCTCCGGCATAACCCACAGTTACAGACTGAACACCTTTGAGTCTTGAAAAAATGGCATCCGAACACCAAAAACAGCCACTGCCAACAGTGGCCTGGGAAATATTTTCTGATTGTTGCATAAGGCTATGGTTTTCTGTCGGATTTGCATCTGTATTGATGTTCAATCCCTGACATGACATAAGGGCAAACCCGATAATGGTGAGTAATCGCATAAGCTTGTTTTACGGATAAACAACCCAGGCATCCGGATTGTTCGTTCCGATGGAAGTCAGGAAAGCACCGGATGATTTGGAAGGCCCTGACAGGCTACTTCATCCACTGAATAATACCGGGAAGATCCTTATGATCTATCGGGTAAGCAAGGCCGCTTACCTGGTTGTTTTGCATTACTTCCAACAGATGATCTGACTTGGAATCATCAAGATAAATTCCTGCTTCAGAAAGCCTTACCGGACAACCCAGTTTCCTGAAAAACGATTCAAATGCCGTTATGGTTTCCGATTTGTCTATGGTGTTGAATAAGGCTTTGCCAAGAAGGGAAATGCGATCCCCGGCATTTTGATGCAGCTGGTGTTTCATCCATGCCGGGTAGGCTATGGTCAATGAGGCTCCGTGGGCCAGATCATAAACCACACTAAGACAGTGCCCTATGGCATGTACACCCCAGTCCTGAGACTTTTTCCCCGGAACCGTCATCCCGTTCAATGCACAGGTTGCTGCATACATTATGCGTGCCCTGAGCGGGTAGTTTTGCAAATCATTAAGCAACAGGGTTCCTGCCTCCATTGCCTCACGGATTATTGATAGAATAAAATGGTCTGAAAGGGGGGAGTCTCCAATTCCAAACCAGGCCTCAAGGGAATGGGCCACCAAATCAGCAATACCACAGCCTGTGTGATAAGCAGAAACACTGAGCGTATAGCCCGGATCAAGAAAACTGTGCCTTGGATACATGCTCGGATGTCCATATCCCACCTTTTGTTTTGTATGGTTGTTCTGGATAACGGCATAATGGTTCATTTCTGTTCCGGTTGCGGCCAGCGTCAGTACAGCCAAAAGGGGAAGTGCAGCCCGGGGTTTGCTCTGGCCGGTGATAAAATCCCAAACATCATGTCCGGAGGGAATGGCAATGGCCATCATTTTGGCAGAGTCGATAACACTGCCTCCTCCCACGGCCACAACCATATCCACCTTTTCATTTCTGCCAATAAGGGCTGCCCGGTCAACGTCTTCCATTACCGGGTTTGGTCTGATACCCCCGAATGCCACAATCTCTACCCCGGCATCCGTTAAGCTGGAAACGACATCCTGCCAGGCTCCGTTATTCATTACAGATCCATTGCCATACACCAGGAGGGCTTTGGCACCAAACTGCCGGGCAAACTTTCCGGTTTTTTGGGCAACACCTTTGCCAAAATGCAGTTTTACCGGATTGTATAGTACGAAATCTTCCATATCATGCAAAAGTTTGAACTCCTGTAAAGGTAACCAAAATACGCTTTTTCAATGGTGTTCGGCAATTGTATAACGCCCCTGCCGGCATATAATTTAATTCGGAATTGTGTATCTTTATGCCTGACAAATAATCAATCAGAATTTTTGTATGACAACGAAAAAAATTAAAGGGACCATTGGCATTCTGACCGGTGGAGGAGATGTTCCCGGATTGAATCCGGCCATCAGGGCCATTACCATAAGGGCATTGCGGGAAGGTTACCGTGTGATTGGAATCCGCAGGGGCTGGGCCGGGCTTATGGAAGTAGTACGCGATAAAAACGCTGACAATTCAATGAATTATATTGAGCTGTCTGAAGATATAGTGAATAAGGCTGGCAGGACAGGGGGGACATTCCTGCATACCTCCCGCACCCGGCCAAGTCATGTTCCTCTGAAGCACGTTCCCGACCATTATAAAGACAAATACAAGGCAGAAGTTAATGATCTGACCCCTGAAGTGTTAAAAAACATAGGGTTTTTGGGTATTGACTTTTTGATTCCCATCGGGGGGGATGACACCCTCAGCTATTCCGTAAGGATGTACCAGGAAGGCGTAAAGGTGGTTGCCATTCCGAAAACCATGGACAATGACGTGCCAGGGACAGACTACTGTATAGGGTTTAGTACCTGCATCACCCGTACCATTCATATGACAAACCTGCTGAGAACCTCTGCAGGGTCTCATGAAAGGATTCTTGTAATGGAAGTTTTGGGGCGATATGCCGGATTTACTGCCCTGCTGCCAACCATGGCCGGTGCAGCCAACCGCTGTGTTATTCCTGAATATAAATTTTCCGTTGAGAGGCTAACCGAACTTTTGGTT
>CAZFOI010000334.1:0-2666 GCA_964520605.1 uncultured Bacteroidales bacterium | reverse complement strand
GGGTGTCATCTCTTGAAAGGATTCCCAGGTTGCTGACATTTATGGCAGCGGTAATCCCGGGTGTTTCCAGTAGTTTCCCTGTAAAAACCCGCCATTGTTCAAATGTTTCAGGTGTAAATATTCTTTCATCCTCCAATCCAATAAAGACCAGATTCCCGTCTTCCCCAAAAACTTCCCGAAACGCATTGTAAGTCTTAAAAACCGGATCCTTTTCAGGCAGCATCTGGGCCATTTCATAGGACATGGAAACCCGGCTTGCCTGCCAGCCCATCAATATGGTTATCAATCCGATAAAGATCAGAAAAAACAGGCGATAACGAAGAATTGCCCTAACAATCAGTTCCCACATAAAGTCAAGGAAAATGAAAAAAACAATGAGGGGCAAAGGTACCAATTTGGTTTTAAACCCCTAACTTTGCAGATTGTTTTTTTTATGACCACACAAGGCAACATACCGGAAGAGAAATTGGAGGTTTTCGGAGCAAGGGTGCACAACCTGAAAAACATCGACCTTACCCTGCCCCGCGAACAATTAATAGTCATTACCGGATTAAGCGGAAGCGGGAAATCCTCCCTGGCTTTTGATACCATTTATGCCGAAGGACAACGAAGGTATGTAGAGACCTTTTCAGCCTATGCAAGGCAATTTCTGGGCAAGCTGGAGCGTCCGGAAGTAGATAATATCACCGGCTTAAGCCCGGTCATAAGCATCGAACAAAAATCCGTAAACCGCAATCCGAGATCAACCGTTGGAACCATAACGGAAATATATGATTTTCTCAGGTTGTTGTATGCCAGGGTGGGTGAGGCATACTCCCATGTTACGGGAGAAAAGATGATACGGTACTCTGATGCACGCATACAAAGCCTTCTGCTGGAAAGGTTTTCCGGTAAGCCCATCATGATTCTTGCCCCTATGGTGAAAGGGCGCAAAGGGCATTACCGTGAGCTTTTTGAGCAGATACTAAAGCAGGGTTTTTTGAAAGTCAGGGTTGATGGGGCAATTAAGGATGTGGTTGTTGGAATGAAGCTGGACAGGTATCGCATTCATGATATCGAAACAGTAATAGACAGGATTGTTCTGACTGACCAGCAGGCTAAGCGCCTGGCAGCATCCCTGCAAACCGCCATGAAGTATGGAGGGGGCATGGTCATGGTGATGGACGAGACGGATAAGCAACTGTATCATTTCAGCAGAAACCTCATGTGCCCGGTTTCCGGAATAGCCTATGCCGATCCCGAGCCCAATACCTTCTCTTTTAACTCTCCTTACGGAGCCTGCCCCCATTGTAACGGACTGGGAAGTGTCAGTGAAATGGATATGGAGAAGATCATGCCCAATCCGGAGCTGTCTGTTAAGAAGGGAGGGATTGCCCCAATTGCCAACATTAAGAATCCTTGGATTTTCAGGCAGATTGAAGCCATTGGACTGAAGTACGGATATGATCTGGACACCCCGCTTGGACAATGGAGTGAAGAGGCTGTTCACACGGTGCTCTATGGTTCAGATGAGGTTTTCAAGGTGAAGCATGAAAGCCTGGGCATTACCAATACCTATTCTCTGAATTTTGAGGGCATAGTGAACTTCATAAGCAATCAGTTTGAAGACAGCCAATCCTCTTCGGTTAAAAGGTGGGCAGGGAGTTTTATGAAACAAAAGCCTTGTCCTGATTGCCAGGGAAGCCGCCTGAAAAAAGAATCCCTTCATTTTCTTATCAATGGAAAAAACATTGCTGATCTGGCAGGGATGGACCTGCACTCCCTTTTGCAGGAAATGGAAGAATTGCCTCGACTGTTGGGCCAACGGCAGCAAAAGATCGCATCAGAGGTTATTCGCGAATTAAAACTCAGGCTGGGCTTCCTGCTTGGAGTGGGACTTGATTACCTGTCATTAAATCGTCCGGCAAGAAGCCTTTCGGGTGGAGAAAGCCAGCGCATACGCCTGGCTACCCAGATTGGTTCCCAACTTACAGGTGTTATGTATATCCTTGATGAGCCCAGCATCGGCCTTCATCAAAGAGACAATCACCGCCTGATTCAGGCACTGAAGGATCTGCGCGACATTGGAAATACGGTGATTGTGGTTGAGCACGACAGAGACATGATATTGTCTGCTGACCATGTAGTGGATATCGGGCCCGGTGCCGGAGCCCATGGCGGACGCATCGTGGCACAGGGACATCCAGATCAGATCAGCCGCTACAGAACCCTTACCGCAGATTACCTGAATGGAAGACGTGAGATTAAGGTGCCGGAAGGCAGAAGAAGCGGATCCGGACATCTTCTGGAGCTTAAAGGGGCTAAAGGTCACAACCTAAAAGGGGTACATCTGAAATTACCGCTTGGCAAGCTTATCTGTGTAACAGGTGTGTCTGGCAGTGGGAAATCCTCGCTGATTAACGAAACACTTTTTCCGGTTCTGAGCCGGCATTTTTACCGCAGCGAAAAACAGGGATTGCCATTTCAGTCCATTTTGGGAATGGAGCATATAGACAAGGTAATTGAGATAGATCAGTCGCCCATTGGGCGTACACCCAGATCGAACCCTGCGACATATACCAAAGTGTTTGATGAGATACGCAAGCTTTTTGCCAGTTTGCCGGAATCCCAGGTGAGGGGATACCAACCGGGTAGGTTTTCGTTTAATGTAAAGGGGGGGCGATGTG
>CAZFOI010000333.1:0-2666 GCA_964520605.1 uncultured Bacteroidales bacterium | reverse complement strand
GAGAAATCGTCCCAATAGGGTAGTATCAGCGGTCCATTGGCGTTTTTTTGGCTTGCCCACTGAATGTATGCCTCAAGACCAATTGCCGGATTGTTGATAAGTGGCTGTATCGCTTCCTGGGCCATCAGGCTCCAGCCTCCGGCAAAAGCAAGGAAAGAACAGGCAAGATACCTCCTTATTGCACTCATAAGCCTTGGTTAATATCAAATGCATTGACTGATCTGTACCAGACATTGACCGTTTTCCCCTTAACGATAACGGCGTCTTCCTCGTATTCGGGATCCTGACGGTATACCCTGGCATCGGCTGGGCTTACCCCATTTTCAAACACTTCCTCCCCAAGCAATAGTCCGTAAGTTTCCAGTGTGGAGCGGACCTCCTCAGGGGTTTTCCCAAAGAGCAGGGGCAGGGCAACGGTAAGCAATTCGGAGAGGTAGCTGTCAAAGTCGAACAGGGCAGATGAACGATAGTAAAGGTCCACTGCGCTGCCGGCCTGAAGGAAGTGTCTGCGTTTCAGTGGGTCTGGCTGTTGTTGGAATACCTTGTCTGAGGCACCTTCCCCATCCAGAAAAAACTCATTACCAATGTTCAGGCTCAATGCATTCAGCAGTTCAATGGCCTCGGTCCGGGTCTTGCCGAGCAACAGGGGCACCAAAACTATGTTTTCGCCAAGCCCTTCTCCCAATACAAGGTCAATGGCCGTGCCTTTGGCTACAAGTGAGCCGGCTTCGATACCGGCCCTGTTGAATTTTTGCTGAAGTACGGCATTTCTGGCAATATCCGGCCTGTATTCAATTTGTCCGAGTCTCAGCCCGTAAGTATTCAGCATGGCAATGGCCTGTCGGAGCGAAAGGTCAGTAAGATCGGGCATGGGTACCATCTCGGGCATCAGGGCCACCATGGTAAGGTAAATGGTTCTGCCTTTTTTAACTCCTGCACCAGGAACTGGGTCCTGGGCAGACATGCTTCCCTTGGGCAGGTTATCGTCGAAAACGGAATCGTTCACAACGTACTTAAGGCCGGCAGCCCGAATCGCTTTTCTCACCTCGGCCTCATTCATCCCTATCAGATCGGGTACTTCGATGATGCGTCCGTGATGTGTGTACAGGTCAAGCATCTTTAACGAAATCCAAATAATGGCGATCCCCAGGGAAATGGCAATGATCAGTTGCCTTAGGAACAATTTGCTTTGAATGAACTCCTTTATCTGCATCGGATCATTTACAATAAATTAGCCTCAAAAATACGAAATTTATCCATCAGACCCTTCCACTTTGGATGTACGAAACGGTCAGTGGCTTGTTTTTCTATTAACTTATAACGTATTTTTGTCCGGATTATTCGTTTGAATGTGTTTTTTTCAAGCTTTACCCAATCACCCTTTGGTATGCATGCTGTAACAACTGAAAAGAAAAGGATTGCCCTGGTCGCAGGGGGAAACTCCGGAGAATATGTCATATCTGTTGAAAGTGCGGGAATGATAAAGAAGAACATTGACCCCCGGCTTTTTGAAGTGTATACCATTATGATCAGGGGGGCTGAATGGTTTTATTTGCCTGATGCCGGAGAACCGTTGGCTGTAAATAAAAACGACTTCTCCATAGAGCTATCCGATAGAAAGCTTTGCTTTGATTGTGCCTTCATTACCATACATGGCACCCCGGGTGAGGATGGAAAGTTGCAGGGGTATTTTGACATGTTGGGTATTCCCTATACGGTTTCAGGTGTTTTGCAGGCATCCCTTACGTTCAATAAGTATTTCTGCAACCAGCTTGCTGCCCGCTTTGGCATGCATGTGGCCGCTTCGGTGCTTTTAAAACGCACCACTGCCCAGGATTATGCTGCCATCATCCGGGAAACCGGGCTCCCCTTGTTTGTTAAACCCAATAAAGGAGGCTCCAGCCTGGGAACCACCTTTGTTAAAACGGCTGATCAGTTGCCTGCAGCCATTGCTTCTGCCTTTGAGCATGACGATGAGGCCCTGGCAGAATCTTATATTAAAGGGACAGAACTGACATGCGGGGTATACAGCAAAAGCGGTGAGCCCTTTGCCCTGCCTGTAACGGAAATTGTGAGCAAGTCCGAGGCTGCTTTTTTTGATTTCAAGGCCAAATATACCCGTGGCATGGCCGATGAAATTACCCCGGCCCGTATTCCTGTAGAACTTGCCCTGAAGGTTCAGGAAACCACGGTGTGGCTATATAAGGCCTTTTGCCTTAAAGGGCTTGCCCGCATCGATTATATTTTTTCCGAAGGAAAATTGTTTTTTCTTGAAATCAATCTCACGCCAGGTATGGCCGACACCAGCATTGTGCCCCAGCAGGCTGCGGTGGCAGGCATTCCCATCAAAGAAATATTCACCGAACTGATTCAGTCTGCATTGGGTGCATAAGGCTGTTCGCTCCTTAGGAGGCTTTCAATGCAGGTTTTCATTGCCAGCAGGGCACGGTTACGGTGGCTCAGGCTGTTTTTCAGCCTGGGATTCATTTCTGCAAAGCTTTCCCGATAGCCTTCCGGGATGAACACCGGGTCGTATCCAAAACCCCCGATGCCTTTTTCAAACAGGGCAATGTGCCCGTTAACGGTTCCCTCGAAAATGTATTCCTGCCCTTTGAAAACAAGGGCAACCACAGCCCTGAATCTGGCGCTTCTGTTTTCCATGCCCT
>CAZFOI010000332.1:0-2668 GCA_964520605.1 uncultured Bacteroidales bacterium | reverse complement strand
CCTTGGTGTATTATCGCTGTCCGGGAATCTGCAGCCCCTTTACAGAAGGTATTGCTGAAGTGGTAAGCCGCTCAGACCTGGTTATAGGAAAAGATTATCAGATTCTGACCGTGAGCTTCGACCCCAGGGAGGGTTTCGAGCTGGCCCGGACCAACCGCAACAACTACCACCATCTGGTAAAAAAAGAAATTGACCCCGATGGCTGGAGGTTTTTTGTGGCTGACAGCACCAATGTAAAAAAACTGACTGAGGCCGTGGGGTTCCGCTATGTGCGCACCGGATTTGACTTTCAGCATACCTCTGCCATGATTTTCATTTCAGAGGAAGGGAAAATCACCCGTTATCTTCACGGACTGTATTTTCTGCCGCTCGATCTGAAAATGGCCGTAATTGAAACGGCCCAGGGAAAATCGGGCCCTTCCCTGAGCCGGGTATTGTCATACTGCTACACCTATGATCCGGCAGGGCAGCAATATGTTTTTAATATTACAAAGGTAGCCGGGACCCTGATCATCTTTATGGCCCTGGTGGTCTTTATGGTCCTGATTCTTCTAAGGCCCCGAAAACAAAAAAATGTTTCACAACCATAACAAAGCATCATGTTAGCAGAAACCAAAGAAACCCAACCCAACTACCTGGAATACAAGGGGAAATACTCGGGTATAGCCGCATGGATATTCTCTACTGATCACAAGAGAATCGGGCTGTTGTACCTGTACACCATGCTGCTGTTTTTCTCGATTGCGGCCCTGCTTGGGCTGCTGATGAAAATCCAGCTCATTGCTCCCGGATATACCATCATGGGTCCGCAAACCTACAACAGCCTGTTTACCCTGCACGGCATCATCATGATCTTTATCATTGTGGTTCCCGGATTGCCGGCTGTTTTCGGCAATTTCTTCCTGCCCATTATGATAGGGGCAAAAGATGTGGCATTCCCCAGGCTAAACCTGCTCTCCTGGTGGCTTTACATTGTAGGAATCCTCATTGTACTTACTTCACAGTTTATGGGCGACGGGCCCCCTGATACAGGATGGACATTTTACGCTCCCTACAGTTTCCGCACCCCGACCAATGTGCTGCCTGCGGTTTTTGGTGCCTTTGTAATGGGATTTTCATCCATTCTTACCGGTATAAACTTTGTGGTAACCATCCACAGGATGCGGGCACCGGGTATGACATGGTTCAAAATGCCGCTGTTCCCCTGGACCCTTTATGGAACCGCCTGGATTCAAATTCTGGCAACACCGGTCATTGGAATTACCCTTTTGCTGATCATAGCCGAGCGCCTGCTGGGTATCGGTTTCTTTGATCCGGCCCTGGGAGGAGATCCCATCCTCTATCAGCACCTGTTCTGGATTTATTCTCACCCCGCCGTATACATCATGATATTGCCTGCCATGGGCGCAGTAAGTGAAATCATACCTGTGTTCTCGAGAAAAACCATATTCGGATACAAGGCCATTGTGCTTTCAACCCTTGCCATTGCCTTTGTGGGTTACTTTGTCTGGGGTCATCATATGTTCACCTCCGGCATGAGCGGCAGGGCGCTGGTTACCTTCTCCTTTTTAACTTTCATCGTTTCCATTCCTTGTTCCATTAAGGTATTCAATTGGGTAAGCACCATGCACAAAGGATCCCTGCATCTGCAAACCCCCTTCTACTGGGCGGTTTCCTTCATTTTCGTGTTTATGATCGGCGGTCTTACCGGTTTGGTGCTTGGGTCACTGGCCACGAACGTACACGTGCACGACACCCACTTTGTGGTTGCTCACTTCCATTTCATTGTATTCGGAGGTACCGGTTATGCTTTTATGGCAGCCGTTCATTACTGGTTTCCAAAAATGTTTGGGCGGATGTACGACGAAAACTGGGCCAATCTCGGATGGGGAATCTTTTTCATGGGATTCCTTGCCCTCTATCTGCCCATGTTCTACCTGGGCATATTGGGGATGCCCCGCCGGTATTACGATTACCTTCCTGAGTTCCATGGAGGCAACATCGTTTCATCTCTGGGTGCCATCGTGATGATTTCCGGCATACTGATCATCTTCATAAATCTTGTACGTTCTGCCCGCCATGGAAAAAAGACAACAGAGAAGAATCCATGGGGCGGACGAACCCTTGAATGGACCGTAGACACCCCACCCACCCTGGAGAATTTTGAAGAAATACCTACGGTAAGTAGCAGACCTTATGATTTTGAATAACCATTTTTGCTTTTAAAACTCTAAACCGCATTTCCATGATAGATCACCGAGACGACCCGGGCGCAAAATTGGGCATGTGGCTGTTCATTTTTACTGAGCTGCTGCTGTTCGGAATGTTGTTTGTGGTATATGCCGTATACCGCTCCATGCACCCGGAAGCATTCCGGCTTGCCGGCGAAGAACTCGACATAGGGATGGGATTGTTCAACACCATCATACTGCTGATCAGCAGTATGACCGTGGCCATGTCAATAACTGCCATCCAAAAGGGTGATAGTAAAAAAAGCCTGATGCTGTTGGGCATTACCCTGCTAATAGCCGTCTTGTTTCTGGTAAATAAGTATTTTGAATGGGGTGGAAAATTCGAATATGGATTCTTCCCCGGATCAGGTGAACTCCATGAGCTGGGACATGGCACCACCTTGTTCTTTGGGCTGTATTTTATCATGACAGGCATA
>CAZFOI010000331.1:0-2676 GCA_964520605.1 uncultured Bacteroidales bacterium | reverse complement strand
GAGGCAGTGGTTGCCAGGTTTGCAAATACAGCGGATGGATTGAGGTCATGGGGTGCGGAATGGTAGACCCCAATGTATTGGACAACTGCGGCATCGATTCCGGAGAATACTCCGGATTCGCATTTGGCATGGGCATTGAACGCATCGCCATGAATGTGTTTCAGGTGCGCGACCTCAGAATGTTTTTTGAAAATGACATGCGGTTTATCCGGCAGTTTTCATCGAGCCATTAATTCATTCTTTTTGAACAAATTGCGGCTGCCTGTTTTTTGGCAGCCGTTTTTTTTTATATGGGTGTAACCTTTACACCCATTGCTTCGTCTTAGAAATGTATTAACCCCAAAAACCCATAACATGAACCGAAATTGTACCATTCAACGGCCCGGTATCATTTTGTTTCTCATGCTGTTCATCCTGGCGGCTTTTGCTGGCTGCAGTTACCAGGATACCCGCATGGTAAAAGGAGACGGGAATGTTGTATCGAGCGAACACAGTGTCCCATATTTTAACTCCATTGACATTCAGGGAGCCTTCAATGTAATGCTGAGTCAGGGCAGCGAGCTTATGGTAAGCCTTGAGACGGATGAAAACCTTCAGGATTATGTAGAAATTGAAGTGACAGAAAACAAACTGCATATTTTTTCTGAGCGAAATCGCATACTCAACCCGACCCGAATTGATCTTTACATTACCTATCCCGAACTCCGGAAATTAAGTATCGGAGGTGCCTGCAAAATTGCATCCATAGGTACTATTGAGTCTGATCATCTGGAGTTTGATCTCAGTGGAGCGGCCGATATGAACCTGGACATCATCGCAGAGTCCTTGCGGACCATTGTTTCCGGAGCAGGCAACATCCACCTTTCAGGAAGAACAACTTCTCATACAGTGGAACTCTCCGGTGCAAGCAACCTAAGGGCACAGAACCTCATTACCGAAACAACCCGCATCAGTCTTTCCGGAGCTGGCACTGCCGATGTGTATGCCAGCAAATTTCTGGATGCCAACCTTAGTGGCATAGGCAAGATTCGGTATTTCGGGGAACCTTCCGAAACCAGTATAAGCAAATCCGGGCTGGGATCCATCAGCCCTTCCAAATAATGCAACCCTCTGCAATCACAAACAAGTAAAATGAATACAAACATGAAAACATCACTACGCAATTGCCTGTTGGCCATAGCCACAATCCTTCTGGCTTCTGCCACCAGCCTGAAAGCACAGACTGTCATTGAAATAAGGGAAGTCCCTGCATTCAGCAGAATCACTACATCGGGAAACATTTCCGTAATTCTTACCCAGTCAGACATTACTGAAGTTCGGATTGAAGCCCCCGCTCACTATCAGGAAGATATTGTAGCTCGGGTTTCCGGAAATACGCTTAAACTTGAATATTCCGGGAAAGAACGCAGATTGGAACCTATCAAAGCTTATGTGAGCTTCGGTGAAATAAGCCATCTTTCCTCCAGTGGGGCAGGATCGTTTAAAAGCACCAACCAGATTGCTGTCCCCTCGCTTCGCGTAAGCGGCAGTGGCGCCAGCAGCATCGACCTTGACATTGAAACAGCCCAATTATCCATCAGTCTTTCCGGTGCCTCCAATGTAAGGTTAAAAGGAAAGGCAACCAGTCACGAACTGCAGGTTTCAGGAGCCAGTGTGGTAAGGGCCTATGATCTGGAAACCGAGGTTACCAGTATGACACTTTCAGGTGCATCAAGCGCTCAGGTTCTGGCCCTGTCTTCACTGAGTGTGGTTGGTAGCGGAACAGCCAATCTTTCCTACAAAGGAACGCCTGCCGTCAAGAATTTTAAGACATCCGGAATGGCCACCATCCGGGGCAGCGATGACGGATACGTATACCAAAGCCAGACAGGCAGTGATACCGTAACGGTTCGAATGGGTGAAAGAGAAGTAAGAATCGTTGAGGGCAGGCCTGAAAGCACAAAAATCAGACGGGTTTCAAGACCAAGATTCCGCGACACCTGGACAGGTTTGGAAATTGGCGTCAACGGCTATCTCAGTCCTGACCAGACCATAGAACTACAGCCTGAAGCCAGCCGGATGGAGCTTCAATACAACCGCTCTATTGCCGTGAACCTGAACCTCTGGCAGCAAAACCTGGAACTGATCAGAGGCAGGGCAGCCATTGTAACCGGTCTGGGTTTTGGATGGAACAACTACCGCTTTGCAGACAAGCAAATGGTATTGGTAAAAGGAGAGCAGCAAATAGAATTTGCCACTCAGATGATTCAGACCATTGACAAGAGCAAACTTACCGTTAGCTACCTGAATGTGCCGCTTATGCTTGAAATTCAGACCCGCAGCCGGCATACCTGGTCCAACAGGCTTCACTTATCCGGTGGCATTAATACCGGCATCAGGCTGGGCAGTCACACCAAACAGGTATCAGCAAAAATTGACGGGAATAAAGACAAGGTCAAAGAGCATAGTGATTTCTATCTTAATCCCTTCCGTTTCGACGCCACAGCCAGGCTTGGCTGGGGGCCCGTCAACCTGTTTGCAAGCTACGCGCTTAACCCATTGTTCCGCGATGGCAAAGGACCCGAACTCACACCATTTACCGTTGGCATTCGCGTGTTGAATTTCTGATACAAGGTTTGGGGTTTGGCAGCCCAACACCTAAAGGACAGTTAAGGCATGGCCTGCTGTCCTTTTTTT
>CAZFOI010000330.1:0-2680 GCA_964520605.1 uncultured Bacteroidales bacterium | reverse complement strand
CTGTGTAAGACTGAAAGTTTCGACCAAGGGTATTCAAATAATCAACAAAAAAGGCATATACGAAATCCTGAAAGAAGCCCGTGCCAAAGGTTATCTGAAATAGGCCCAAGGGTAAAAAAAGATGTATAAAAAAGGCTGTTGCCCATGGGTAACGGCCTTTTTTTTGGGAAGCCCCCTCGTCTGTGGTTTGAATTTTGCGGGGATTTAGGTAATTTTATTTTTTTTATCCAGCTTGCTGCAAACACCATGGGCCAAAGACCGTTTCTGCTTCTTGTTTTTTTGATTGCTCTGCTGACGATTCGTCCGCATCCTACCATGGCTCAGGAAGCCGGACGCAGAAGGGTTATACAGTTTTCCGGCCTGGTGGTTACAGGAGACAGCCTGCGCCCCGTGCCCTTTACCAATATTTGGGTAAAAAATACACGCAGGGGAACCATATCCGATTATTATGGGTTTTTCTCTCTGGCAGTAAATGAAAAAGACACATTGCGCTTTTCGGCTGTTGGTTTTAAAGAGGTTCTTTACGTAGTTCCGGATACCCTGACCCAATCCCGTTACTCTGCCATACAGATAATGACCAGCGACACAATCTACCTGGCTGAAACCGTTATCTATCCCTGGCCTACCAGGGAGCAATTCCGAAGGGCTTTCCTGCATACGGAAATACCGGATGATGATTATGACAGGGCCATGCGCAATCTTGCCAGGGCAGAAATGAAAGAAAGAATGCAAAACATGCCCAATGATGCAGCCATGAATTACAGGCAGGTCATGAATCAGCATAATGAAAGAATGTATTATGCAGGACAGGCACCTCCCATGAGACTTTTCGACCCCTTCGCATGGGGCAGGTTTTTCCAGGCATGGAGGGAAGGTCGCTTCAAACGGAGCGATTAAGCATTTTTCATGCAATAATTCTGGTGCAAAGCTGTTATACACTTTAAAGTATGCCCCTACTCTGCCGCTGCAAAAACAAGCTGATGATGGCCCGACCCCCTGGATTTTTAATGTTGCTTGCATTTTTCCTGGCTGTGGTTTTGCCATCCGGTCTGTATGCCCAAATTTTGGAGGGTATCATCAGGGATCAGGCAGGCAAGCCTCTGGCATATGTTAATCTGGCAGTAAAAGACTCCCCTTCAGGAACATCAACCAACGAAGCGGGATTTTTCAGATTAAGGGTGCCTCCGGGAAAAGATATCCAGGTATACATCACCTATCTTGGCTATGAGCCCCAAACCTTGCAACTCATGCTGCGAGAAAATGAAACCCGGTGGATAACCATAGAACTAACGCCAGGTCTGACTGCTTTGCCTGATGTGGTTGTTACTGAAAAACAAATTCTATCTACCGATATTACCCGAATAGACCCCAAATTGGCCATTTTGATGCCCGGGCCCGGTTCGTCAATTGAAGGGCTGATTAAAACCCTGCCCGGGGTCATGTCAGCATCAGAATTGTCTTCACAGTATTCTGTAAGGGGTGGAAACTTCGATGAAAACCTTGTATATGTGAACGGTATAGAAATCTACCGACCTTTTCTGATACGTTCAGGACAACAGGAAGGTCTGAGTTTTTTAAACTCTGACCTGGTTTCTTCCATTCGCTTCTCTGCAGGGGGGTTCGAAGCACGTTATGGAGACAAAATGTCATCCGTACTGGATATCACCTATAAGGAACCCCAGACCTTTGCAGGCTCATTTTCCATGAGCCTGCTGGAAGGTTCTGTGCACCTTGAGGGGCGCGGCAAGGCTACGGGATTGGGATACCTTATCGGCATCAGGCACAAATCCAATCAATACCTCCTTGGAACTCTTGACACAAAGGGAGACTACAAACCCTCGTTCTCTGATATTCAGACCCTGATTTCATATCCGATTGGCCCCAAAAGCACGCTGAGTTTCCTGGGCAATTATAGCGCCAACAGATACCTGTTCAGGCCAAAAGTGCAAAGCACGCGATTTGGTACCCTGACTGATGTCAGACAGTTTACAGTGTATTTTGATGGTCAGGAAGTTGATCGTTTCAACACTGCTTTTGGAGCCCTTACGTATGACTATAAGGAGAAAGACAGGTTGCATCTTTCAATTAACGCAAGCCTGTTCCGGTCAGATGAACAGGAAAACTTTGATATAATTGGACAATACTGGCTTCAGAGAGTAGAAACCGATTTTGGCAAGGATGATTTCGGACAAGCAGTAGGCGAGCCCCTGGGTGTTGGGACTTTTTTCAATCATGCCCGAAATGCCCTGAATGCTATTGTTGCCAACATCGGACATCAGGGGAAACTCATTGGAGACAAATCAGAATTGGCTTGGGGTTTCAGGGTGCAATATGAAGATATCCTCGATCGCTTGCATGAATGGTCACTGATTGACTCTGCAGGATATATCATACCCAGGCGACCACCCAATGCCATTCTGCTTCGGGACACCCTCAGTACCAGAATCACTCTTAGCTCGATGCGGTATTCAGGCTTCTTGCAACACAGCTGGAATGTTCAAACACCCAAAGGACGCTATGCAATCACACCGGGTTTCAGGGTCTCTTATTGGGATTATAACCGCCAGGGGCTTTTCAGTCCAAGGATTACCGTCCTGTTTAAACCCGCCTCATTGCACCGTTGGGCATTCAGGGGGTCTGCCGGATACTATCACCAACCCCCATTTTACCGGGAACTGCG
>CAZFOI010000329.1:0-2690 GCA_964520605.1 uncultured Bacteroidales bacterium | reverse complement strand
CGTGATCCGGGCCGTCAGGTTGTAGGCAATATCGAAGACTTTAAGTCTGTCCGGTTTATGAGAATGTTTCTCAAGGGTTTTGAAGAGCCGATCATCTGTCGCTTTGCCACACTCGAACTGGTAAGGGGCACCTGGCGAACCTATGAAAGGTCTCTGCTCTCTGACGGAGAGTATGCCCCCATTGACAATTCCGATACATCATTTGAAGTCTTTACCGTAAACATTGAAGAAAACGGCCAGCGCCAGCCAGTACCCTATGTGTTGCCTCCGGGCATCGAAAGGGAGATTGACCTGGGAACCACCACCCTTCAGCAAAGAAACGAGCAGGCCCTTTCCATGCGCACCTTTAACCTTAAGGACGGGGATGCCAGGGCTGTGTATAAAACCACCAATCTGGATGTGCGTCAGTACAAGAGAATAAAGATGTTTGCCCATGCAGAGTCTGCCGGCAGCACCGATGACCTTCGCGATGGTGATATTACGGTTTTCATTCGTCTGGGATCAGATTTTACAAATAATTACTACGAATACGAGGTTCCGATGAAGCCCACCCGCTGGTTGCCCAGAACCTTCAATGCCGACAACATCTGGCCTGAAGACAATGAATTCGACATTGAACTTGCCAAACTTCAGGAGTTGAAACTGCAGCGAAACGCCATGTCGAGGGAGGAAGGCAGTGGTGTTACCCTGGCCACCCCCTTCGTGCGCTTTGATGGCAACAACCGAATGACCATAGTGGGAACACCAACCCTGAGCAATATCAAGGTAATCATGATCGGGGTGAGGAACCCAAGGCGTACCATCCGGACACCCAATGACGATGGCATGCCAAAATCTGCTGAGGTTTGGGTAAACGAGCTCAGGCTTTACGATTTTGAAGACCAGGGCGGATGGGCTGCCAATGCCCGCATAAATGCCACCCTGGCAGACCTGGGCAATCTGGCCGTTTCAGGGTTTATCAGCACCCCGGGATTTGGCAGCATCGAACAAAAAGTAAATCAAAGGGCCAAAGAGCAGCTTTCCTCTTACGATATTGCCACCAACCTTCAGCTTGGCCGCTTTTTCCCGGAAAGTTTCGGACTCAGGATTCCGATGCATTTCAGTGTTTCCCAAAGCCTGAGCAATCCTTTATATAACCCCCTGAATCCGGACATACTGTTCCGCGACGACCTGGCCTCTTATGAAACAAGGGCCGAAAGGGACTCCATACGGAACCTGGCACAGGATGTGGTTCAGCGAAAAAGCCTCAACTTTACCAATGTTGGCAGGACCCGGGTGAATCCCGGAGCGGATGCCCGTTTCTGGGATGTGGAAAACTTCGACTTTTCCTATTCCTATACCGAAATGTATAACCGCAACATCGACATTGAATACGACCAGCGAAAACATTGGCGAGGAGGCCTGGGGTATAACTACAATGCCAACCCGAAAAACGTGATGCCCCTGGCCAATGTGCCCATGTTGCAAAACAAGGCATTTGCCCTGCTGCGCGATTTCAACTTCTTCTATATGCCCAGCATGGTGTCTTTCCGTACCAATGTAGACAGAAGTTATGCCGAATCACTCATGCGCAACAAAAGCTCTGGTCTTTTGCTGCTGGAACCCAATTTTATCAAGACATTCAATTGGAACCGCCTGTACGACATCCGCTTTGATTTTACCCGAAACCTGCGCATGGAATACAATGCCATGGCCAATGCCCGGGTAGACGAACCCCAGGGCCGAATCAACCGCAACGATGATGATTATCAGTGGAAGAGGGATTCAATCTGGCAAAGCATTCGCAGCATGGGGCGCACCACCCAGTTTAACCATCGAACGTCTTTGACTTATAGAATTCCCATCAACAAATTGCCCCTGCTCGACTGGATTACAGCAGATGCCGGCTATATTGCAGATTTTGACTGGATCGCTGCGCCCCTGTCTGCCAAAGAATTTGGCAACACCATTGAAAACTCTCAGTCTATTCGCCTGAATATGAGCGGGAATCTGATTACCCTGTACAACAAGGTAGGATTCCTCCGAAGGGCCAACCAGGCATCATCCTTTGGTCAGCCCCAACGCATGGGTGCACCCATGAGGCCACCACAACCCGGAATTGTAAGACCGGAGGAGGAACCAAAAAAGGAAGGATCGGAATTTGTGAAAAAGATGACCCAGGGAGCATTGAGAATGCTTATGGGTTTTAGAAACATCCAGTTAAATTATACGGAAAGCAATGGCACCCGCTTGCCCGGTTTCCAGTTAAGCCCGGGTCTCCTGGGGCAGAACTGGGAATACAATGCACCCGGGGCGGGATTCCTGTTGGGAAGCCAGGAAGACATCCGCGAGAGGGCGGCACAGGAAGGCTGGATAACCGACAATCCCATGCTGAACATGCCTTTAACCAGGGCGCATACCCAAAACATCAATGCCCGCAGCCAGTTCGAGCCCCTCCCCAACCTCAGGGTTGAGTTCACAGCCATGCGCAACTTTGCCAGAACGCAATCAGAATACTTTAAAGCCGATTCCCTGGGCCGTTTCCAGTCATTCAGCCCAATGACATCCGGTACATTCAGCATTTCCTTCCTTAGCATTGCCACCGCATTTGAGAAGCAGGACAAGCGTTTGCACACATCTGAAATATTTGAAACATTCAAAAGCAACCGTCTGGAAATTGCCAATCGTCTGGCCAGAAACAATCCCAACTG
>CAZFOI010000328.1:0-2726 GCA_964520605.1 uncultured Bacteroidales bacterium | reverse complement strand
TGCATAGAAGAGAACAATGGTTCCCCCCACAATACTGAATACCCAGAAAGCAAGGGGAATGACTACTCTGCCTTCCCGTTCGGAGGCGATCCACTGAACGAAAAACCGGGCAAAAAACAGGATGTGCCCGGCAATTCCAACAAAATGCCATGCGTCTTTTCATCAGTCAAATCATTGAAATCGGTTGTAAGCACATCCAGAAATCCAAGCAGGGAATTGAATGGCCCCCTTAAATCGTGAGCGATAACAGAGAAGAATTTATCTTTGGTCTGATTCAGGGCAATAAGTTCGTGATTCTGGTTATCCAGTTTTTCATTGACCTGTGCCAGTTCAAATTGCTTTTTAATAAGCTCGTTTGCCAAATCTTCCAACATCCTTTTCTTCTCATTTATTTTTCGATTCATCTTATACAACGAAAAAAGAAACAATGCAAACAGAACCGATAAAGAAAAACCTGTAATTACCAGCAACCTTTGCTTGCTGATTACCTGCTGGTTGAGCTCATTGGTCTGACGAAGCAATGCATTTTCAGCGGCTTTTTTATCCAATTCATAAATAAACTCAAGTTCAGACAGGCGATTGGCCCTGTCCATCTCCCAGATTGAATCATGCATCATTCGGGATTTTTGATAGTTGTCAATGGCTCCCAGATAGTTTCCCTGCAGGCTGTCCAGCAAGAAAAGCCTTTGATAGGCCGACTGCTGGGTTTGCAATGAGCCTATGGCAATGCCGCGTTCCAATGCGCTGGAATAATGCAATCTGGCCTGTTGGTAGTCCTTTACATCCTTAAAATAATCACCGTATGACAGGCGGGCATCGGCGAGATTTATGGCTTGTATTGACAGGGACTCAAGTTCCATGGCCTTGTCTAAAAACTCCCTGGCCATGGGAAGGTTTCCCTTTAATCTATATGCCTCAGCTGCATTAATATAAAGACCGAAAAGATTGCCAGCCGGTTCGTTGGGCATTTTTGACTCTATTCCCAAACGGGCATATTCAATGGCTTTGTCGTAGTCCTTAAGGCGGCTTAAATAGATGAAAGAAATGTTGCTGTATAAGCTGGCCAACATCGGAGCTACAGGATGTGCGCGGTTAAGTTCAATGCCTTTGTGAAAATATTCAAGTGCCGTTTCAGTCCTGTCCTTCATGCGGCCATACAGATTACCCAGAGCATTATAAGAATAAATCAAGGCAAAAGTATCCTTTTCTGCCAGCTGATGGTTCAGGGAAACAAGGTAGTGTCTAAGGGCCAGTTCATAATTGCCGCGATTTGAATAAAAAATCCCAAGCGAATAATTGGCACGTGAATGCCCTTTCTCATCCCCCAAAAGATCAAACATTCTGATGGCCTCATTGAGATAATGCCTGATACTGTCTGCAATACCTTTTCTGTTATAAAGCGCTCCAATATTGATGGCTGCAGCGGCTCTTCTTTCCAGAACGTCAGGATGGTCAATGGCATAGGTAATTTTGTAATTTACCATGGCACTGTCATGGTTCCCGGAAAACCAGTTGTAATTTCCCGAGAGATTCAGCCAGGCAGCCCTTTCCACAGGGTTTTTTACCATTGCTGCAAGCTGGCTGCTCTTTTCCAGCAACACACGGGCCGAGTCCATATGGGCAGGAATCAACTCTCCTGCCAGCAATGCCATAGCGTGCAGGCGCTTTGAAAGATCCTTCTGTTCAATTGAGGCAAGATACAGGCTATCAGTCCTTGAACCCATTAAAGGGGTATACATTGCATAGAATATGAGAAAAACCAGAATAATAAAACCTTTTAACAACGGGCTTGTTATATAGCTTGATCTTTGACAAATTTCCATAATTGCCGGATTAGATACCTGAAAGATAATTCGATTTATTGAATCGGACAAAAGAATGCCTTCGTATATTTGTTAACAACATCCAAACATATGAGAAAAATACTCACAATCACCAGACTTCTGAAATTGTTTTCTTTACTATTATTCATCAACGGTTGCTCTCCGCGATCAGAGCCTGGAAATATGGTTTCGGTAAGCATACAGCCATTGGAATTCCTGGTTCACGCACTTTCAGGAGACGCCATTGGTGTAAATGTTATGGTGCCCCCTGGTTCCAGTCATGGGACATATTCTCCCACGCCCCAACAGTTTCAAAAGCTGTCGGATTCACGTCTATACCTGCGCATAGGATATCTGGGCTATGAGCAGGCATGGATTGGCAGGCTGAAGGAACTAAGCCCCCGGATGAAAGAGCTAAACCTGAGCAACTATGTGGAACTGATACATGGAGAGGATATTCATCATGGAGATCATGTGCACGAGGGCGGCATAGATCCGCACATCTGGATGTCTCCGGCTGTTATGCTTGAGTTGCTCCCGGTTATCAGAGATGGGCTTCTGGAATCATTCCCGGAATTCTCAGAGGTAATCCTGACTAATTATCCCCGGCTTGAGGAAAAAGTAAAAGAACTGCACCTGGCATTTCTGGAACTTGTTCCCACCCTGTCACATAAGACGTTTATGATATTTCATCCGGCCCTCACCTATCTGGCCAGGGATTACGGAATGAACCAGGTATCCATTGAATATGAAGGTAAGGAGCCTTCTCCCGCAAGGCTTGCCAGGCTTATCAGACAAGCCAGGGATCTTTCCGTTCCGGTAATTTTTATTCAGGAGGAATACGATTTGCGCAATGCCATGTTAATCAGCGAGGAAACCGGTGCCGAACTTATCCGCATCAAC
>CAZFOI010000327.1:0-2747 GCA_964520605.1 uncultured Bacteroidales bacterium | reverse complement strand
CCGTAATACCCGGAAATCAGATATTTCACTCATTTTCCCCATCCTTTATCTCAAGAGTATCCAGAAGCTCATCGGTGATCTTGGTCACATTCTGCACATGACATGCGGTTCCATGACACATCCTGATGATGTGTTTGCCGGCCGGAGACAATCTGAATTGTGCGTAAAACGTAGCAACGCCGTACATATCAGTCAGCTCCAAACCAGTTTCGCGATTCAGTTTCTCAAAGGCCTCCATGGGAATATAGCCGTATATTTCCTGAACCCCCTGAAGCAAGGGGATTAAATTGCCTTTGGCATGTCTGTATTTTTCGATAAGCCCGTTAATCAGAGACATATCGGGGGCTTCAAGCCCGTTGGTTGTTTCCCGGCTCTCAGGAATTCTTTGGATGCGCATGCATAGAGAGATTTGGTTTGCAGGGGAAAATTAAAGAAAAAATATGCTTATGAAAGTCAGGAAATGAAAAAATAATTTTGCAAAAAGAATTTGCATATATCAAAAAAAATATTATTGCTCTGAAAGAATGCCGTTCACCGGATTTCACAAAGGGGTAAAAATGCGGCCAGGGGGTAAAAATACGGCCGCCCCGCTTGGGCGGGGCGGCCGTATTCATATAAAGTCACGGTTCTCTTTTGGAACCGTTTGGGTTTGTTATTAGATAACTCCCTGGTCTATCATGGCATCGGCAACCTTGATAAAGCCGGCAACATTGGCGCCTTTAACATAGTTGACAAAACCGTCTTCTTCACGCCCGTATTTTACACAGGCTTCGTGAATGTTCACCATGATGTCATGCAGTTTTTTCTCAACTTCTTCTGCAGACCAGTTGAGTTTCATGGCATTCTGGGTTTGCTCAAGACCTGAAGTGGCTACACCACCTGCATTGGAGGCTTTTCCGGGAGCGTAGAGAATTTTGTGTTCCAGGAAGAGTTCCATGGCTTCAGGAGTACAGGGCATGTTGGCTCCTTCCGAAACGCACATAACCCCGTTGTTCACCAGATTCTGGGCATCTTGCAGATTCAGCTCATTCTGAATGGCACATGGCAGTGCGATGTCGCACTTAACTTCCCAAGGACGTTTGCCTTCGAAGAACTTGGCATTGGGATACTCATAGGTGTAGGGTTTTACAATGTCCTGATTTGAAGCGCGCAGCTCGAGCAGATAGTCGATCTTATCGCCGCTGATGCCATCCGGATCGTAAACGTAACCATCGGGTCCTGAAATGGTTACTACCTTAGCGCCAAGCTGGTTGGCTTTGATGATGGAGCCCCAGGATACGTTGCCGAATCCCGATACTGCCACGATCTTGCCTTCCATACTTTCACCACGGGTTTTCAGCATTTCCTGTGCAAAATACACAGTACCGAATCCTGTGGCTTCAGGGCGGATAAGACTGCCACCCCAATTGCGACCCTTACCTGTGAAAACACCATGATGTTCGCCAATCAGTTTTTTGTACATGCCGTACATATAACCGATTTCACGTCCGCCAACCCCGATATCACCGGCCGGTATGTCCATATCCGGTCCAATGTATTTGTAAAGTTCGGCCATAAGTGCCTGGCAGAAACGCATGATTTCGGCATTGGATTTTCCTTTTGGATCGAAATCGCTACCGCCTTTTGCACCGCCCATCGGAAGGGTGGTAAGGCTGTTCTTGAAAGTTTGCTCAAATCCCAGAAACTTCAGACCTCCCAGAGTTACGCTGGGGTGGAAACGCATACCGCCTTTGTATGGGCCGATGGCGTTGTTGAACTGTACGCGGTAGGCGCGGTTTACCTGTACATTGCCCTTGTCGTCCATCCACTGTACCTTGAACATGATCACGCGATCGGGTTCTACAATGCGCTCAATGATGTTGGCTGCCTGGTATTTCGGGTTTTCGGCTACCACATGTTCAATTGATTCCAGCACTTCTCTCACTGCTTGAAGAAATTCAGGCTGGCCGGGATTTCTCTTCTCCAGGTCCGCCATAATCTTATCCAAATTCATAACGAGGTGGTTTTAGGTGTTTGTAAAAGTGATGTTAATTTTTTAGCAACATTAACACAGGGCGAAATTACCCTTATTTTACTAATTAACAAAGCAAAACCGCCAAATTATTTTTCTGGTTTAAAGACGATTCCGGTCTTTCGACGGCCATCAATTTTGATTGAAAGCGGATGCTCAAAACGGATGTGTCGAATGAAGTTGTCTTCATATGCTGCTTCCAGACTGTTTAGATAATCCGTGTCATAAAAACCTTCCTTAATGTAAGGGTTGATGGTAAAATATCCCACATGAAATGAAGTCAGGTTCTGGAAGAAATGGGTGCCCTGACTTGGATCTATCCGGAAATTTTCCAGGCCTGCTTCAACAATCAGCCTGGCTGCAGAGATCTGAGCCCATTTTACCGGAATGCCAAGCCATGGATCGGCTGAGCCCCACCTGCCGGGTCCAATCAGAACATAGATGCGTCCGGCTGCCTGGAATCCTGAGTTGAGTCTTTCTAAAATAAGGGCAATGTCATTGGTGTCTGCCGGATTGAAATGCTCAGGCCTAACATATACCAGGTCTCTGACTCCCTGAATAAGACCGTTACCCAGGGCGTTTCTGCTGATAATGATGGTTTCTTCCGGTTTGCAAAAGTTAACCTTGATCCGGTTTTTTTCCTGGGTTTCGACAATGGGTCTGATTTGCAGAAAATGGAATTGTTTGGGAATACCCGGATTGGTGTCGAGATTGGCAGAAACCTCGATTTCTTCCT
>CAZFOI010000326.1:0-2768 GCA_964520605.1 uncultured Bacteroidales bacterium | reverse complement strand
AGACGCCCTTCATGAGTTCCGGAAGATTAACGGGCTTTTCCTGTAAACGTATCAGCTTGGCCTCAATGGTCGAGATGTTTACCAGATTGTCCATCACATGCAGCAATCTTTCGCTGTTGAGCAGGATGACCCTGGTCAGATGGCCTATTCGCTCAGGATTATAAGGGGGCTCGTTCAGCAGTTCAGAAAACCCGGTAATGGAATTCAATGGAGTGCGGATTTCATGAGAAAGGTTGTTCAGAAATGCAGATTTCAGCCGGCTGCTTTGCTGGGCAAGTTCTTTGGCCGCGATGAGCTCTTCAATGGCTTTTTGCTGTCGAATGGACATTTCAATTTGCCTGGCTATGAACACCAATACCTCCAGGCTTTTTTCATCGAATGCATCAGGGTTGTCAAAGCTTTGATTTACTATCGCTCCAATTGCCTCATCCCCGTTAAACAGGGGAACGCCCAGCCATATCTCCGAGGGTTTGCCAATCAGACTGATCTCACCCGCTGAAAGCAGCTTTTCAAACTCCGGGTGCTTTATCAGCAAAGGTTTTCGATTTTGGATCACCCATCCGGTGAGGGAACCTTTTGCAGGCCAAACCGGAATGTTTTCCGCATGATCGTCTTTGGCCAGGGTACTGACCATCCCGGTTTCTTTGTTGTAAAAAGCGATGAAAAGATTGGAGCAATCCATTACCTTCCCCAATTCCGCCACGATTTTCTCAACCAGCTCGTGAAGCCTAAGTGAAGTACTGACAAGATTGGAGATATTGTACACTACCTGGCGGGTCAGTTCTGCTGTTTTGCGCTCTGTTATGTCCCTGTTGCTTGAACGAATACCCAGGTAATTCCCCTTATGGTCATAGATTCTGCGACAGACATGGGCAATCCACCGCACCTCTCCGTCCTTTCTGATAATCCGCACATCCTCTTCATGCTGGATACTGTGATATTCCCTGCCTGGAGGGCTTTGCATGTGAACCAGAAAGGCATCTTTGTCTTCCGGATGTATGATATCCGATAACAGCCCCGGCTTGTTAATGAACTCTTCAGGAGAAAACCCGGTTATTCGTGTACTTGAAGGCGATACATAGAGGAACTTTCCATCGGGCCCTTTCCAGTACTCCCAGCTGTAATTGTAGTCGGCAATGATCCGGAGTTTTTCTTCTGTGCCAAGCGAGCGCGTAATATCTGGCAGTCCTTTTTCCATGCTTTCCGGGGCTGATTAGTCCTTAATTTTTTCTGGAACACCAGAAGTTTGTATAATTGGCAAAGTAAAGGAAAACACCGATCCCTTGCCGGGTTTGCTTTCTGCAAAAATCCTTCCCCCATGCTCTTCAATGATTTTCCTGGAAATGGCCAGCCCAAGGCCGGTGCTTGGTTCCCCGGCCGTTGGCCTTGTGCTTGACTTCTGAAAAGGATCAAAAATAAAAGGCAGCTCGCTTTGCTCTATGCCCGGACCGGTGTCTGCCACCTGGGTAAGCAATTCATGGCCTTCTGATTTAAGCCGTATGATAACAGTGCTGTTGGGGTGAGAGTATTTTACTCCATTGCTCATCAGATTGCTTAGGACCTGTTCCATTTTTTGCATATCAAACAGAAACTCGGGGTCCTGCTCCGGCAGCTCAAGAATAAACCTGATGCCTTTCCATCTGCCGGCCATTTCATGAAAAGTGGCGGTTTTTCTAACCAGCTCCGCGTAATTGTGATGGCCTGGTTTCATGCCCAGGCTTCCGGATTCAATTTTGCTGAAATCGAGCAATTCCGACATCAACCTGATAGAAAATCTTAATCGCTCTTCAATAACGGCCAGAAACTCCTGTTTTTTTTCATCAGAGATTCCAAAAAAATCGTTTTGCATTACATCGGCATAGGAAATGGCCGTTGATATGGGACTGCGCAGATCATGAGCGGCCATTCCCATAAAGCGGTTTTTTTCCTGATTGAGAATTGCCAGTTGCTCATTGTTGGTTTTGAGTTTTTCCATTGTCGAAGCCAGCAGGCTTTTTTCTTTTATCAGCTTGCGCTGAAGGTTGCTGATCTCCTGGTTTAACTGGGCCATCTTTGTGTTGGTTTCCAGCATCTTATGTAACTCTGCTTCTCCGAATATCAGGACCTCCCGGCCTTTTCTGATTGCCACTGCAGAGATGGTGATGTTGGACGATCGGTTATCCCCTAAAGTAAGATATCCTTTAAAAATTTCTCCGCTGGAATTCCAGCCTGAAAGTTGTTCTATACCGGGATTTATCAGTGCGGCGGCTCCCTGCCCCTTTAATAAGACTTCGGCTGCCTGATTTGCGTAAAGCAATTGCCATTCAGGCAAGCCAAAAACCATCACGCACAGACACCGGCTTTGTTCCAGGGCCTGCTGAATGATTTTCTTCCAATGCGGTTTAAGGAGATAGGATTCCGGCATCTTTTGTTAATGGATTTGATCCGGGGTCTTTTCGGAAGCTTGTGAAAGTTTGTCGAAAAGCGGAATATTTACCTACATCCAATAATACAGGCCAAGCACTTCCCGGCCTGCCTCAGCCGGCATCTCATCCTGAATGGTCTCTATCCAGGCGTTGAGCTGTGCTGCCCAATAGGCAGAGGCAAACCCCCTGCTGCGATAGGCCCTGAAAACCCAGATAATGGTTTCTGTCAGAACTCCGGGATGAAATCTGTCGAGAATTGACGCAATAAAGCGGGCATGGTTGGCGTGATTGTCCTTCATCATGTCGGTATTCTCTATACCTGTGAGCAAAAGAACATCTTCGCGTTTCAGCATGCGCTCATTT
>CAZFOI010000325.1:0-2771 GCA_964520605.1 uncultured Bacteroidales bacterium | reverse complement strand
CTATTTCAGCGGCAAAGTCTTCCAGATTGTTCAGGCTGGCATGTTGATGTCCAAGGACTTTTGACCCATAATCTATCATGCAGCTGGCCCTGAAATGTTCTGAGGGCAATGCAATAAATTCACAGTCCTTTTCCTCATGATAAAACCTTATGGGCTCCCTTACCTCGAAAAATTCCCTGGGAGCATCCTGCTCAACAATACCGGCATCCTGAAGCGCCCTTACAAAAGCGATGCTGCTGCCATCCATAATGGGAAGCTCGGGCCCGTCCAGTTCAACAATCAGGTTATCTATCTGTAATCCTGCTGCGGCAGCCATTACGTGTTCTACGGTAACCACCTTAATGCCGTCCCTTTCAAGGGTGGTTCCCCTTGATGTATCGCTTACCAGCAGGGCATCGGCTTCAACCCTGGCGTCAGGCCCAATATCTGTCCTTAGAAACACAATCCCATGGTTCACATCAGCGGGACGAAACACCAGGTTTACGGCTGATCCGGTATGCAGCCCATTGCCTGAAAGGGATACGCTGCTGCCTATGGTTCTTTGTTTAATCTCCGTCATTGGTACTTAAAGCTGTAAATCCGTTCCAAACGGTCATTTAAAATTGATGCAAAGATAATATAAAAAAAAGACGGCTGCCAGCCGGCCTATGCTTCGGAATTTTTTTCGCCAGGGGCTTGTTGCAGTAAAGACTCCAGTTGTTCCAGTCGTTTTACAATCTGATGCAGATTCCTGAAGTGCACATATGACTTAAAAAACTGCTTATGTTCCAAGGCCGGTGAACCAACCAGTGTCTGGCCGTCGGGGGTCGTGGCAATGATCCCTGATTGGGCAGCAATTTTAACATTATTTCCAATTTTAATATGCCCGGCAACACCCACCTGGCCGCCAATCATGCAACTGCTGCCAATTTTTGCCGATCCGGCAATTCCGGTTTGGGCTGCGATGGCGGTATTGCTTCCAATCTCTGCATTGTGTGCAACCTGAATCTGATTGTCGAGTTTCACCCCCTGACCAATAATGGTCGATCCAAGTGTGGCTCTGTCAATGGTTGTTCCTGCACCTATTTCCACATGATTCTGAATCACCACATTGCCAAGTTGAGCAATTTTGGAAAATCCCTGCTGTCCGTCAGGAGCAAAACCAAATCCGTCAGATCCAACAACCGCATTGGCGTGAATAATGCATTCATCACCGATACGGCATTCATGGTATACCTTAACACCACTATACAGTATGGTCTCACTTCCCACAACAACATCATCGCCCAAAAAACAATGCGGAAAAATTTGCGCATTCTTCCCAATCCTTGCCCTTTCTCCAACAAATGCAAACGGGCCGATATAAGCCCCATCTTCTATCTGAGCAGTCACAGATACATAGGCAAGGGGTGAAATGCCGGCAGGGGCCTTTTTATGTTTGTTATACAAGTCAAGCAAACGAGCCAGTGCCATATAGGGGTCTTTCACCCGGATAAGGGTGGCGCCGACAGGCTTCTCGGGTTTAAAATCATTTTTAACCAAAACAGCGCCCGCCCGGGTAGTGTATATATAAGGCAAATACACCGGGTTTGCCAGAAAGGTAAGTGCTTCTGATGTTGCTGTTTCAATTTTATCAATCCGGCAAAGAACCACATCCGGATTTCCTTCAATGCTGCCTTCCAGAAGTTCTGCAATACGGGCGGCGGTAAATTCCATCTTAATAGTTTGTTTAATGTTTACAGGGATTTTCACTTCACAAGCGCAGCCCCCAACTCCTTTGGGAAGCATAGATAAAACTTTTCAACTGCTCCGGACAAAACCCTGATGTTTAACTGATCCGAGGCCTGGGCAATATCGGTAAGGCCTCCTCTTTTGTCCATGATCAGGATGTTGTCTACTCCCGGATCGTATGCGCTGTTGCGGGTAATCCCGGAAATCACAAAAAATGAGGCATCTTCCGGGGATATTCTGAAGAGATTACTGGTTTTCTTAATCATTTCTTCGGTTGTTCCGGCTTCAAATGGCTCCCGGGATACAACTATCCGGAGCAGATGTCTGTTCAGCAACTGACCACAAAGGGTCTTGAGTACAAAATCCGGATGGTCTGACCACATTTTAATTGAGTAAATAATATCATTGTCGTCCAGACGGGCAAAATCAGCTATAAGAGAGGGGTCAGATGCAAAATCAACAGCACTGAAGTCATGGTAAAGAAACCGCCTGAGGGAAGGCCCGGCAAACAGCGCATCTCCTGAAACAGCCAATTGTTTGGCCCTTTTGAGGATGTTCACAAGCATGCATTCTGCTGCCAACACGGTTTTGTGCAAATACACCTGCCAGTACATAAGGCGCCTGGCAATCAGAAACTTTTCAATGCTGTAAATGCCTTTTTCATCAATTACCAGTTGCCCGGAAGCCACATTCAGCATCTTTATGATACGATCCCAACTGATGACACCTTCTGACACTCCGGTGAAAAATGAATCCCTGTTCAAATAATCCAGGCGGTCCATATCAAGCTGACTTGAAACCAATTGATGCAAAAAAGCCTTCTGATGATCACCGGTGTAGATGCGGATGGCTTCTTCCAGACGTCCATGATACCTCTCGTTAAGCGCCTTCATAAACAACAGTCCCAATGATTCATGGTTCATGGCCGGAACCAGGGTGTTTTCAAGCGCATGGGAAAAAGGGCCATGGCCTATGTCGTGCAGCAAAATGGCCTGCAATGTGGCCAGATACTCCTGCTGGCTTATATCGTGACCCTTAAAACGCAATATATCCATTGCCTG
>CAZFOI010000324.1:0-2774 GCA_964520605.1 uncultured Bacteroidales bacterium | reverse complement strand
CATCTGCCCTTACCTGTATCTGCGATGGTTCCAGCCCTTTGGATACCAGTTCCCGGAACCTTCTTTGAACCATCTCGTCATGGGCTGCCTCAAAGGGATTAACCATAGAATAGGAAATCATCGGGCTGTATGCCCTGAATTCGTCAAGCATTTCGCGTATCTGCCTGTTGAATCTCTGAAAAGCGGCAGGCATTTCTCCTTCCAGGTATACCCTGAAGTGGATTCTGTCGTCAAGCTCCCTAAGCAGGTTCTTGGTGGTCTGGGTAAGGGTAAATCTTTTGTCTGCCGTCAGGTCTACCCTGAAGTAACGGGAAGATGCAAACACATTCATGGCAAGCATCAACAAAACCCCTGTGGCAAAAATGCCGATATGCCTTCGGGCATAGGTTGTGGAAGCATTTCTCAGCCATTTCCTGGAAGCCAGTTTCAGCAGCGTGAGCATGATAAAAAAGGCAGGCAGGCTCAGAAAATATACCACATCCCGGAAATCAATCACTCCCCTTCTGATTGACAGGTAATGGGTATGAATGCCAAGATTTCTGACAAACAAGGAGGAGGTGCCTGAGGAAAACAACCCATACGCCAGCTCCGGTCCCAGGAGTATGATTCCGCATCCGAGCAAAGCAATCAGAAAGGCCTGCACCTGACTGGAAGTAAAGCAGGAAGCAAATATACCCACCCCCACAAATGCAGCCCCCAGGAAAAGCAGTCCGATATAGGATCCAATGGTGGCGCCGGTATCCAGGCCCGGTGGCAGCGAAATTACCTGCACCGAAATCACATAAACCAGTGTTGGTAAAATGGCCATAAACACCAGGAATACGCCTGCCAGGTATTTTGCCATTACCAGCCTGAAGTCGGAAACCGGTTTGGTTAGCAAAAGCTCAAGGGTTCCCAGGCGCAGCTCCTCGGAAATGGAGCGCATGGTGATGGCAGGGATGAGAAATAAAAAAACATAGGGAGCCAGAGAAAACAAGCCATCCAAACGGGCTTGTCCTGATTCCATGATATTGTAGGAACCGGGAAAAACCCAAAGAAACAGTCCGTTGATCAGCAGAAATACAACAATGGCAACATAACCGGTAAGGCTGTTAAAGAAACTGCTGATTTCTTTTATAAAAAGCGCTTTCATTTTTTCATGGGATCCACTTCGAATTCAATGGAAACCGTATCGTTCATGTGTAGTCCGAGCAGGCCTGAGGCATTGCCCTGATTGATGGCAATTTCCAGGTAATTCGTACTGCCAAATAAGGCCAGTCTGTCACCCGGAGCCACATCCGAATAGGCAAGGTGTATCTGGGAAATGGCATTACCCGGTGAGCGGAAGCGAATTTCGAAACGGCGGTTTTTGCCTGTTTCCCTGAACAACGGCCTGTCGATATTTACGAACACATTCCCGTAATGGTCTATAAATATGACTTTGCCAATGATTTTATCAGGGTATACCACGGGTCTGAACAATATTTTCTTGTTTAATTCCGGGTAGGGCCTTCCCAGACTCTCCGGGGGGCTGCCCCCTGCCAGCAGGCTGGCAGCCTTGGCAAACACATCCCTTGTGGAAAAGGTAAAAATATCCGTATCCTGAAGCAGTTCGAGCTCGATGGCCAAATCAGGCGCCTCATCACAAATAAGGGAAAAAGTCCCGTTATCGGCCCCTATAAAATAATGTCCCTTATAGCGGATCAAAACATGAGGGGTATCAAGGCCGGCCTCTGTATTGATACCCAGAAGGTGTATGGTTCCCTCAGGGAAATGGGGAAAGGCATTTTTCAGCACAAAACTGGCCTGAATGATATCGAAAACGGGCAATTCATGACAGATATCCACAACCGACACACCTGGAATGTGCTTCATGAGAGTGCCTTTCACGGCTCCGCTGTAATGGCTTCCGACACCCCAGTCGGTGGTTAGGGTAACAATGGTCATAGATCGGGATTCAGTTCTCAGGCTAATAAATAATAAAGGCAAAATTGGTAAAAATATTGTTAATTTGCACGCACAAGAGTAAAAAGAAACCCTGTCAGGCTTATGGGCGAAAAAACCTTTACCCTCGAGGCAGTTCATCCAACGGACATTTTTGGACTCAGAGAGGAAAAACTTCGGTTGTTGCGCAATCTCTTTCCGAAATTAAAACTAATCGCCCGCGGCGAAGAGATCAAGGCAATGGGCGACGATGCTGAAATCGGCTTTTTTGAGTCGAAGTTCATGAATATGCTGACGCATTACGACAGATACGGTAAGCTCACGGAAGAGAACATCCTGGAAATCATGGCCCGTGACCGTACCGATTATGGCAATGCCAAGGAAGACATTCCCGCAGGAGAGTTGATTTTGTATGGAAAAGACGGCATCCTGATCAAGGCCCGTACACCCAACCAATTGAAAATGGTGGAAAGGTTCCGCACACACGACCTGCTGTTTGCCATCGGACCCGCCGGAACAGGAAAAACCTATACAGCCGTTGCCCTTGCCGTAAGGGCACTGAAGAACAAAGAAGTTAAACGCATCATACTGGCAAGGCCTGCGGTTGAAGCCGGTGAAAACCTGGGCTTCCTCCCCGGTGATCTGAAAGACAAACTGGACCCCTATCTCCGCCCTTTGTATGATGCCCTGAGAGACATGATCCCTCCGGCCAAGCTGGCGGCCTTTCTTGAAGACGGAACCATTGAGATTGCTCCCCTGGCCTTTATGCGGGGCCGCACCCTGGACAATGCCTGTGCCATTCTCGACGAAGCGCAGAATGCCACCGAGAGCCAGTTGAAGATGTTTCTGAC
>CAZFOI010000323.1:0-2778 GCA_964520605.1 uncultured Bacteroidales bacterium | reverse complement strand
GATCGGTTATAGAAACGGCTTTTTTACTGTATATCATAGGGTTATCGGCTTATATTTTGATAAATGATAACCCCGTAAAAAGCGAAAACCTGCCCAGGTGCGCTGTTCAAATGGGAAGCGTGGCAGGTATTATTGGCAGCAAATATACGAAAGTTTTTCATATTGTCAAAATTTTATTATATCGGACACATGGAACCGAGCACTTCGCGAGCTCGGCGAAGCCAATCCATGTTGATCATTCTCCTGTGTGTCAATGATTGTGGTCATGCTTATTTCATTTGTTATCGCTTTTCGGGCTTAGATAGGCCTGTTCAGGATGATTGACCATTTCGGGATATACATAAACCAATTCCCTGTTTGCTATCATTTGCGACAAATATTTTCTTTTAAAATAGTCTTCCTCTTTATGGAACAACCAGGCAATCTCACTTGCCTTCCATGATCTGATGAGACATAACTCTTTAATCAGATCCTTTACACGCTTTGGATCGTTAACACGCTTACCTAATTGTGTTATTCTCAATATCAAATCTTCAGGCACTTCATTATAAGGTGGTGTGTTAAGAGCATCAACTGGTGCGTTAAGGTCAGGGGGTGGTGTGTTAAGCGCATCAGCTGGTGTGGTAAGGTCAGGAGGTGGTGTGTTAAGAACATCAGCTGGTGCGACATGAGTACCAGCTGCTGCAACATCAAGGCTTGGACCACCAACATAATAGGTAGCCTTACCCTTCCCTTTTTGAAGCAAAATATCCTTTCTTCTCAAATCACGCAGATCGGCACTTGCCTTAAGCGTATCAACCCCATTGAGTTGTCTGTAGGATGAATTGTCAATAGCACCTACTTCTTTTAAAAATATCAGACCCCGCTTCTGGTTTTCGTTCATCTCAAACCGGCTGAAATTGGCAAGCCAGCCAATATCATCAGCACCCAGAAAATGGTGAAGCAGCAGACGGATTGTAAACTGATTCCTGGAATGGTCACTTTCAAACGTGGGCGGTAACAAATTTGCCTTTTCCATTAAAGAACGCATGATACGGATACCCGACCCTTTGGTCTCGGCCAGGTTGGTTTCATGAAAGACCGCAGCAATGTATGGGTTCCGGTTTTTTGAACCAGGCTCGCCCAGGTGGTCTTCCGGCTTTAAAGAGAAACCAGGATTGGTGATTTCAATGCGGTTGCCATACCGGATAACCTGAATGGGTTGATTTACTCTGTACGAACGGTGTATGAGCGCATTTACAATGGCTTCGCGCAACACCCTGGCGGGCAAGCCAATGCTTTCTGCCTGTAATTCCCCTTCGGGAAGCAGAAACCCTTTGGGGAGGTCATCGGTAATCAGGTTAAAAATTCTTTGAACCATTTCGAGCAGCGAACCCCTCATATCAATGGTCGTAAACCTGTTGTCAGGATCTTCCACCCATTTGTTGCCAGGTACCCTTATATAATCCACTCTTACCATCGGCAGAAGCCTTCGATGGGCAGTTTTTTTGCCAAACAACAACAAACCGGCATATGTTAAATAAGTGACCTCTTTTGTTTTTTTCAGGCAGCCCAGGGAATGCAACAAATCAACATCACCAAACTGCAGCTCTTCGGCATAGGGATTCACTTTTTCACGTAACCTGCGGTATTGATTTACAGCCTCCTCGCTAATATCATCGAGTGTTGAATCGTTGATCACACTATAATCGAGGCTATCCTCCTTGTTATAGAAAATGATTAAATCATCATCGGTACAGCGCTGATCGCTGGAACCAATTCTGCGATAGGCTCCGCGTGGCAATCCTTCATTTTTAAAATATGTAGGCTTTAGCCCATCGGCGGTTTCCGGAACATAGGCAACCACCACATTTTTGCCTCCGATGTGCTCCACTTTAATCTCGGGACGTACAGGCTGGTTGAACATGGAGGCACACTGTGAGCTCAAATCAAGCTGGAGTTTATCAGGATGTTCAACGCCACTTACTATGAAAGAAGGGAAAAGGGAATGTTTCTCATGCTCTGCTCCTAAAAGAATGTAGCCACCACCCAAACCCGGTTCATTGCTGAAAGCACAAACAGTCTCCATGATGGAGCGGTCAATGGCCGAACCTTTTTTGGCCTCAATGAAATTACACTCATCAGAAAGATTGAGATGTTCTAAAAGTTCTCTGGCAGTCATCATTAAATCACTTTCATTTCCGTTTCCGGACTAAGTTGTTTGAGTAGTTGTTTTACGTTCTCCTTGGCGGTATCATCTTTGAAAGACCGGTCGCGGAATACGATGCGAAGCGGCTCCTCCCTGGCAATCTCCCTGGCAAAGTCTTCATCTATGCCCTCATCAAAGCAGGCAAACAAGGAATTGGCAGCCACCTTAAACAGTTTTTTGCCCAATACATCAGCCTGTTCAATTTTCAAGGAAAGCGGCAGGCCCCAGTCAAGCATCACCTGCGCCAGCAGATCTTCCGGAGTTCGGTCAGGCTTTACGTTGTCTTCAAAAAGCTCAAGCGCTTTCTGGCTATAATCCTGCGGGCGGTAATAGACATCCTGCATATTGCTGCTATCCAGGCGAAATACACGAAAACCAACATCCAGGGTTTCAGATCGATTAACAATTGTCTCATCATCACCAAAATCCAACTTCCCTGCTTTATCTACCTCCTGCTTGCTTTCTTCAGCCTTTAGTTCCTCAAGTATTTTTTTTCCAGCACGCCTGATTCGCTGTTTCCCAATCTCTGCAATTTTTTTGTAATCTGTTTTATATGCTTCACTTTTTTTATCATTTTGTTCTGGGAGGTT
>CAZFOI010000322.1:0-2780 GCA_964520605.1 uncultured Bacteroidales bacterium | reverse complement strand
AGATGCATTCCCGGAGCCTGTAACGCTAAGTGAGATAAAAAATGACCCACGACTCGAAAACATAGCACTGGTAAGGCAGGGCCGGCTCTCGGTTATGCCCTTGAAAAAAGAGGAGTTTGACCTTATTGTCGGTTTGGGGCACCCAAAAAAGGACAGATAATGGGAATTGCCAATCTTATTGTTGTTTGCCTGGTTTTGTGGGGCGGAATTCAGGGTTTTCGCAAGGGTTTTTTCCACGAAGCCGCCTCACTCGCAGGACTCATAGCCGGTATTTATCTGGGCATAATTTTCTCAGATGTAGCCTCAAGGATCGCTGCCGGAATGGTAAACTGGAATCCCGCTCCGGTAAAAACCATGGTATTTCTTGTGGTTTTCGTTTTGGTTTTGCTGGGATTGCGATTGCTCAGCAGCTTACTAACAAGGGTTTTTAAGTCCTTAATGATCAATATGCTGAACCGAATCGCAGGCTTTTTCTTCGGTGTTATAAAATACACCCTGATTCTGAGCGTACTATTGATGTTGTTAATCGCGCTTAACAATAAGATAGCCGTGCTTCCTGATAACTTTCAATCCCAAAGCACCATCCTGAATTGGCTTGACCAATTGGCCCCGGCCATTCTTAGCGGCTTTTCCCTAAACTAGCCACAGCTTCCTGCAGCAATTGCCATACCAAAGCCACATGATGGACTTGGGTTCGGACCTGGCCGATGGCCAGACGCAAACAATAACTGCCTTCCAGGACGGTATGGGTAAGGTATACGCGTCCATCTGCATTGACTTGATCCAGAATGGCCTGATTTAGTATATTCAATTCCTGCTGGTCCATTCCACCGGGATTAAATCGAAAGCAAACCAGGCTTAGGTTGCGGGGTGCCAACAATTCATATCCCTTAGCTGTCTTTAACCATGCTTCAAAATTCTCTGCAAGGCCAACATGGCTTTTCACCATTTGTCTTATGCCCTGTACCCCATAGGTGCGAATCACAAACCAAAGTTTGAGTGCCCTGAAACGCCTGCCCAACTGAATGCCCCAATCACGGTAGTTGTTTACCTTGAGGTCTGCACTTGTCTTTAAGTATTCGGGATGGATTTCAAAAGTCTTTTTCAGCAATTCTGCATCAGAAACAAAGTATGCAGAACAATCAAAATTCGTCAGCATCCATTTGTGTGGGTTGAAAACAAAGGAGTCAGCCCCTTCGACTCCTTTCATAAACCCCCGATATTCAGGAACAATGGCGGCAGTTCCGGCAAACGCAGCATCAACATGCAACCAGACCCCATACTTTTTGCAAACCAACGCAATTTTGTCAATGGGATCCATGGCCATGGTAGAAGTGGTTCCAAGGCTGGCTACCACACAGGCTGGAACCAATCCCCTGCTAAGGTCGTTTTTAATGGCCTCATCCAGGGCAACCGGATCCATGGAATAATCCGATGCAACCGGTATGATGACCAGATTCTCTTTTCCATAGCCGGCAATTTTTACGCCTTTCTCTATGCTGGAATGGGCGTGAGAAGAGGCATAAACCCTTAAGGTCTTTTCGTAACCATGGCTGTTCACTCTGAATGCGCTGGCTTTTTCCCTTGCAGACAACAGGGCACAAAGGGTGGCGGTTGATGCCGTGTCCTGAATAACCCCCTGCATGTGTGCAGGAAGACCGATCATGCCGGCGAGCCATTCCATCATTCGCTGCTCAAGCTCGGCTGCAGCCGGTGAAGTTTGCCAGATCATACACTGGGCACCCAGTCCGGCTGTAAGGATTTCTGCCAATACGGAAGACGGACTGTTATTGGCCGGAAAATATGCAAACCATCCGGGGTGTTGCCAGTGGGAAATGCCCGGCATGATGACCGATTGGAAATCTTTAAAAACCGCTTCCATCGACTCCGGCCCATCAGGAGCCTCGGCAGGAATTTCTTTTATAATATCTCCCGGGTTTACCTGGGAGCGTACAGGATAAGATTCTATTTGTTCAAAATAATCAGACAAAAAGTCGATGAACTCATGTCCATACCGGCGAAAATCAGAAGTATGCATCAAATGAGGCTTTAATCATGAATTGACTATTGCAAATGTAACAGAAAATGCCTTGTAGTCAATTCAGGCAGCATCCGAGCCTGATTCAGAGAACAAACCCCCTTACCCCAAATGGAACACGGGCATTTCTGGTAATAACCAATTCCTTATCGGCATCCCAGTGATAGTCAACATCCGCCCTGACATCAACCGGTGCGACATGCTCCAGTTCTGCTTTGCTGATGATCTTATTCTTCCTGTAAAAGGTGGCCTTAAAAGCACTGGCATAAAACGCTTCCAAAACAACCAGGTTGTTATTCAGCACCTTCCACCTTCGGCGATCAGAAGATTTTAACTGACTCAATTTTGGCTGCAATATGATTTGATGGGTGTTGAGCATGGCTCCCCTTACGTCACTGATATCCAGATGAACACTCAAATCATTATCGAATCCGCCTTTAATGCTGAAAATGCCCAGGACCCTGACACCACTTCGCATTTTACGGCTGGCCGTTGTAATACCATGAACCAGGCTGGCTTCGGAAAAGGTATATTCCCAGGTGGATTCCGGTTCATCTGTAAGTACTTCACGGCAATGTCCGAGCAATCTCAGTTTGCCACCATCCAGTAACACACCAGGAGTATACATCTCGGTACTGATAGATAAAATCCGAAGCCCGGGAATATACTTTTTAATCAGTCGATAAAATTCCATATCTAATGCTTTATATTTATATTTTACATACAAATATGAACAATATTT
>CAZFOI010000321.1:0-2786 GCA_964520605.1 uncultured Bacteroidales bacterium | reverse complement strand
AGATTCCCCAATGTCTGTTTTCAGCCTCGCACTCAAAGCCAGGATGATTCCTTCCGAAAGGGGGTCAACAAAGTATTACATCAATACCACAAGGGTGATTAATGCAGAGGGAAGCGGAATAACCCAAAGGCTCCTGCCAACCCACAGAAATATCGTCAGGAAATCTGCGAATATGCTTCAGCAGTGGAGAAACTCAGGGGGCATAGACCAGCGTCAGCTGTCGGATTTTAACCGTTGGGCAGATGCGTATGTTACGGATGCATATAAAGAATTACTGGAAGATAAGCTGTTTTAGTGATTGACTGCAGGTTTCCATTGCCGGGGCTGCCTTAGGGTGGTCCCGGTGTTTTTTTATCCCAGGCCGGGTATCTTAATAATACAAGGGGCGGAAACGTACACCGTCTATGCGATTGTACTCAAGGGCCGGAGCAGGAAATTTCAGCATGTTCACTGCAAAGAAAACCCCGCGGAGAAATTTGCTGTTAAAATGGATTTTTGAAAAATCAACATCCACCGAAAACAAAAACTGGTGGTAACGCTCAAATTCAGGGACAGGTCTGCCCTGGTATTGGGTAATGTTTTCAAATTCATCTGTCATGCCATTGGCGCTATAACCCAGCGATATACACAACCAGGGCGGAATGGAAGAAATCCCGGTAAGTTTGCCAAGGGATGCTGATAGCCAATAGGTATGGGCATTGTAGTCAAGAAAAAATGATTCCAGGTGGGTTTTCCCAAGTTTTGGAGGATTGTATTCCCTGTAATCGGAAGGAAAGTAAGAGAATTTGATCCGAATTCTTTGTTCTTGCCAAAGAGCCTGTTGTACCGTAAAGAGCGAAGCCCCCACCGTATTGGCCACAATATCCCCCCAGGAAAACCCATGTCCCTCGTAAAGCCCATCCCAGATATCAACAGGCATTTGCAGGATGAAGCCCATTGGGCCACCAAAAGCAAGGGCGGTCTTGTGGTTGTATCCTGCCCAGCGAAGGGCGTTGTATGCAGTAAAACTTTGATGGTAAGCAGAAAATGCATGTCCGCCCTTATCAATTTGCATCCATCCCTGATTGTCATTAAAAAAATGAAAGGGTACCCTCTCGCGGTCCCTGTACCAAATGGTTTCAAGAAACAGCATCAGCCCTGTATAGGCAGTGGCCATACTTCCTGTTGCGATATAAGCCCGGTGCCTGATAAGCGAATCCGGAAAATTAAATCCAAAAGGGTTATCCGGTCCCTGGTAATGTCTGCTTTGGGCAGCAAGATTCGGCGGATAAGAGAAACTAAAAAGAATTATCAGGCAGGTCAACTGGGAAGTGGTGCATGACCTGAAAAACCGGGTGCGATGCTTGGGTGTCATGGCGGCTGGTTGTTGAATTCAGCCCCAAGTTAGTATTTTTTTAGACAGACACCGGGTTTGTGTCAACTATTTATATTAACAGGGATATTGCGACCACAACCATTGCGGCTGCTCCAAGATAATACAACCAGTATGGTTTGCGGCGGGCAGGATTTTTCCCCCATAATCTGATGGTAATCCCGTACATCCTTGTTCTGTTTTTGGAAACAAATGCATAAAAACGATCGGCCAGAAACCGGAACAAGCCAATTCTGGTGTAAAGGGTCATAACCCATCGGTATTTTCCGGATAATTGCAATGCCCTGAAAACCGCTCCCGGCCCCGTATAAATTCTGCCATCGGTATCGATTAGTCGTATCGCCTGGGCAAAGTACCTGTATTCAACATCCGGAAAACGACCGGCCGCTTCCTGAAAAGCCTGGTATTCTATCTTTTCGCCGGTAAGGATTTTCCATCGGATTACCCAATAATGACAAAATCCGCATTCCCCATCCCAGGCCATCAGTGGCCTGCTCTCTGGTGGATGTGCTGTGGAGGATAATTTGGTAAACATAGGCTGAGGCTTATTACCTAAATTTACTAAAAATCCCGGAATCTTCCCTGACCTTTTAATTTATTAACATTCTCCATAACCTGGTTTTCCATGGCTTCCTTATATCTGAAAACTTTTGAAGCCATGTCCGGATCAGAAGTCCCAAGTATCTGTGCGGCAAGGATGCCGGCATTTCTGGCTCCGTTAATTGCCACACAGGCCACTGGAACTCCGGCTGCCATCTGAACAATGGAGTACAGGGAATCAATGCCCGACATTGTTTTTGATAAAACGGGAACCCCGATTACCGGCAAATGGGTGAGCGATGCAATCATTCCCGGGAGGTGAGCAGCGCCACCAGCTCCGGCTATGATTACCCTGATGCCTCTCTGATAGGCATCCCGGGCAAAAGAGAACATCCTGTCTGGTGTCCTGTGGGCTGAGACAACGGTCATTTCATAGGGAATTCCAAACTGATCAAGTATCTCGGCCGCCTGGTCCATAACCGGAAGATCCGAATCGGATCCCATAACGATGCTTACAATTGGTTCCATATGCTTTTGTTTTAAATAAATGCGCTTATTCGGGTACGATGCGGGTGTGTTCTTTTACTTCCGGTAATTTGTCAAGAGCTTCTTTCAGGGTGTTTCCCAGAATGGTAATATGACCCAGTTTTCGGTTTGGGCTGGTGGTTGATTTGCCATACATATGAAGATAAACCTGGTCCATGGCAAACAGTTTTTCCGGGTTGTCCAGGCGATATGCCCCCGAAAAGCCATCAGGTCCCAGGATATTGTACATAACCGCCGGCTTCATGAGTTGTGTGTTTCCCAAAGGCAGGCCAAGCAATATTCTTAGCAATTGCTGGTATTGAGAAGTCTGGCATGCTTCAATGGTATG
>CAZFOI010000320.1:0-2795 GCA_964520605.1 uncultured Bacteroidales bacterium | reverse complement strand
CACCCTGTTCGCATTTTCGGCCAAATGGGATCCCGTTCCCACCATGCTTACCCAGAATCATCAGAGAATCATCAAAGGCTTCATGGGGCAGTCAACGGCATTTAGAAATGAGGTGTTAAAACCCACCCTTACGATCCTTGGGGAGAACAGGGCAAAGAATGAGGCAAGGTACATCCATGGAAGTTTTGGCAACGGTACCTTTACCTTTCTTGGAGGGCATGATCCCGAAGACTACCGGCATTATGTGGGCGATCCGCCCACCGACCTGAACCTCTTTCCGGATTCTCCCGGATACCGGCTGATTTTAAACAATGTACTTTTCCCGGCAGCCAGAAAAAAACAGCAGAAAACCTGATAAGCCTGTTGTCAGCAGCGGGCTTTTCTTTTGTATTTCAGGAAGGAATAGGCATAAGGGTTTTTCTCGTCAGGCTGATGGTCTTCCATTGAAATGAGCTCCCATTGGCTGTCATCAAAGTCAGGGAAAAAAGCATCTCCATCGAATGAGGCATATACCCTTGTAAGGTACATATAACGGGTTTTGGATAACTGCAATGCCTGCGCGTACACCTCACTTCCGCCCACTACAAAAACTTCTTTGTCTTTTGCAGCCATTTCGAGTGCTTCGGCCATGGAGCGGGCCACCTGGCAGCCTTCGGCATAAAAGGTGTGGCTGGAAGAGAGTATGATGGTTTTTCTTCCAGGAAGGGCCTTGCCAATGGATTCAAATGTTTTGCGACCCATGATCATGGTATGCCCCATGGTCAGGGTTTTGAAATATTTCAGATCGGCGGGAAGATGCCAGATCAGGTTGTTGTCCTTACCGATAACATTGTTGTTGCCAATGGCAGCCACTATGGATAGCTTCATGCGTTAAATGTTTTCAGACAGCCACAGCCGCTTTGATGTGGGGATGCGGATCGTAGCCTTCCAGGCTGAAATCTTCGTATCGGAAAGAGAAAATATCTTTTACCTCCGGATTGATTGCCATGCGGGGCAATGGCCGGAGTTCCCTGCTGATTTGCAGTTGCGCCTGATCAATGTGATTCAGGTAAAGATGCGCATCTCCGAAAGTGTGTACAAAATCCCCGGCCTCCAGATCGCAAACCTGTGCTACCATCATGGTTAGCAATGCGTAGGATGCAATATTAAAGGGGACTCCAAGAAACAGATCGGCGCTTCTCTGGTATAGCTGGCATGACAATTTCCCTCCGGCTACATAGAATTGAAACAACACATGGCAGGGGGGAAGGGCCATTTTGTGAATCTGCCCGGGGTTCCAGGCACTTACCACCAGCCTGCGAGAGTCAGGAGTGTTTTTGATCTGCTCAATGAGCATGCTGATCTGGTCTATGGATGTGCCGCCATCTGATGGCCAGCTTCTCCATTGGGCTCCATATACGGGGCCAAGATTGCCTTTTGCATCTGCCCATTCATCCCAAATGCTGACGCCGTTTTCTTTCAGGTAGGCGATGTTGGTGTCTCCTTTAAGAAACCAGAGCAATTCATGGATGATGCTTTTTACATGCAACTTCTTGGTGGTAACCAGGGGGAATCCCTCATTCAGCGCAAAACGCATCTGGTAACCGAAAACACTCAGGGTTCCGGTACCTGTACGGTCCTGTTTTCTAAAACCGTTTTCCAAAACATGTCTGAGCAGGTCGTGGTATTGTTTCATGAGGTCTTATCCAAGAATAATGCCTACAATGGTGGCGCTCATCAATGCCGCGAGTGTGCCTCCCAGCAGGGCGCGCATGCCAAATTGTGAAAGAAGCACCCGCTTGTTGGGCGCCAGAGAGCCTATGCCTCCGATCTGAATGCCGATGGAGGCAAAATTGGCGAATCCGCACAGCAGATAGGTAGACATGATGATGGTCTTGGGATCGGCAAATGCTCCGGCTTCTTTAAGCTGGGCCAGGCTTACGTATCCAATGAACTCTGTCATGATCACTTTTTCTCCCAGGAGCCTGCCGGCAAGGGCTATGTCGGGAAGGCTGACTCCAATGAGCCACATAACCGGGGCAAAGGTATATCCCAGCAAAAACTGCAATGACAAACGGTTGTACTGGCCCTGGGTAACTTCAGCGATGCTTGCATTGAGGCTGGTCCAGTCTCCGATTTTGCCTACAATGAAATTGAACATGGCTATGAAAGCGATAAAAACCAACAGCATGGCGGCTACGTTTGCAGCCAGTTTCAAGCCTTCGGTGGTGCCATTGGAGATGGCATCAAGGATGTTGCTGCCCACACGGTCTTTGGTGATTTCCATGGTTTGGTCTATGGCTTCCGTCTGAGGAACCAGAATCTTGGCAATAACCACCGCTCCCGGTGCAGCCATAATGGATGCAGCCAGCAGGTGTTTGGCAAAAATCAGACGCTGCACGGGATCATCTCCTCCCAGGAAACTGATATAGGCGGCCAGCACCCCTCCGGCCATGGTGGCCATACCCCCTGTCATAACCAGCAAGATTTCGGATCGGGTCATGTTGGGAAGGTATGCCTTGATCATCAGGGGAGATTCTGTTTGTCCAAGAAAAATATTGCCGGCAACCGAAAGGCTTTCTGCCCCGCTAAGCTTCATGGCTTTGGTCATCAGCCAGGCCAGACCATAAACCACCTTTTGAATAATGCCCAGATAAAACAACAGACTGGTGAGCGCCGAGAAAAAGATGATGGTTGGCAATACCTGAAAGGCAAATATGTAGCCGTATTTACTTGTATCCAAAAAACCGGCAAACAGAAAATCAGTACCCGCCTTGGAGAAGTCAAGAATGACCACAAACATTTTTCCCACTATC
>CAZFOI010000319.1:0-2807 GCA_964520605.1 uncultured Bacteroidales bacterium | reverse complement strand
AGCATGCCCATGTACTGATTGGAATGCCTGTATTTGCTTGTTCCATTGATGTTAACTTCAACCAGATCATTTGACAAATTGAATATCTCATTCTCTTTCTCAATAAAATAGTATTGCCTGCCTTTATGCTGTATAAAATACAGATTGATGATACCATCAACCAGATATTCAGCAAAATAATAATCAAGGGAGTCTGAAATGCTAAGGGGTTTGGATAAAAACAAGGAACCGGAAACCGAGTAGGAGTTAAGTTCTCCTGGTCTGAAGCTGATTGTTTCCCAGGTATCCTGCTTTTTAAATACACATAGCTGAGACCAGGACTCAGGATCTGTATAATCTATTAAACCATGTATGGTATCCAGATTGTTGGTAACTACATATCCCCTGCGAAAATCGTACTGCGGGAAAGCAGTTATTGGAAGAAAACAAACTACAGATAAAAGAAGCAGGCCAAAACGGAAAGAAAACATTATCTAAAACTGGTTTTATAGGAAAATCATATTTTGGGCAAAGCCGAAGGAAGTATTAAGTCTTGTACTATTAACAAATGACTGCTGATTACCAGGAGTAGGCATTGGGTGCTTCCCCTCCGGGGCCAGGGAATATTTCATTAAGTCTTTTTAAAACCTCTTCATTCAGTTTGATGCTTGCCGCTCTTACCGCGCTTTCCAATTGTTCTATTGTCCTGGGTCCTACAATAGGAGCCGTAACGATGGGATTGTGAAGCAACCATGCCAGGGCAACTTCTGCGGGTGGGTGGCCTATATCATTGCATAAAGCTTCGTATTGCTCAAGTTTGTACCGTTTTGCTTCAAGTTGTTTCAATTGGCTGTTGTCTGAGCGCCTTCCATCATTGTGTTTCTGTAAGGCTCCGCCTAAGAAACCACCTGCCAACGGACTCCATGGGATCAGTCCAAGACCATAGTGCCGGCAGGCCGGAATAACTTCCAGTTCAATCATTCGGTTGTCGAGATTGTAAACACTTTGCTCACTAACCAATCCCATCATGCCGCGTCTGGAAGCCTCCTGGCATGCGGTGGCAATGTCCCAACCTGCAAAATTGCTGGATCCGATATAGATGGCCTTGCCCTGCTTAACTAAAGTGTCAAAACTCTGCCATGTTTCATCCCAGGGACAATCCCGGTCAATATGATGCATTTGATACAAATCAATTCTGTCGGTTTGAAGGCGCCTTAAACTGCCCTCGCAATGCTTCATGATTTTATATGCACTCAGGCTTCTGCCATCGCTGTTTGCCTCAGGAAGGTTTGCTTTTCGGTCTACCGGATTATACACCTTGGTCGCCAGCACAATGGCGTCCCGTCTACCACCTCCCTGGGCAAGCCACCTGCCAATGATTTCTTCTGTATAACCATGTTCAACAGACCACCCATAAACATCAGCCGTATCAAAAAAATTGATACCCAACTCTAAGGCCCTGTCCATGATTTTATAGCTGTCTTCCTCACTGGTATGCCAACCAAAGTTCATTGTTCCCAGGCAAATATTGCTCACAAGAACGCCATGTTTTCCAAGTCTTTTATGCTGAATGCTCATATTGTAATTTGTTTGATGAAGGCTCCGATAAAATTAAAATATTTCTTTAACTGAGGCAAAAGTTCTCCTAATGCCCTTTTTGAATCGAATATCCGGATAGCCAAAAACCAGAAACAGCCCCTCTTTGCTTTTGCATTTGATTCCATGTCTTTCTCTGAACTTTTTTGCTTTCCTTCCATTTTGAATAAACGGGTGAATACCCCCAAGCATGCAACTGCCAAGCCCAAGGGATTCTGCTGCAATCATGGCGTAGGTGGCAGCGATAATCGAGTCAGCGGGATCGGAATACGGTGAGCCATAAAAATACATTGCCACAGGGGCGTCATAGGTGATATAGTTTTTCCCCTTGTCCATTTCCACTGTGTATGCTTTGAATAGTGGACTAATGAAAGCCTTGAACATTTCATCATTTTCCCTGCCCCAAAAAGGACGCATCACAGTAAGGAATAATCGGGAGGTCATAAACTTCAGGCCTTTAAGGTATTTCGAAAAGTCTTCTGTAAATGCCCTTAGTTTCTCTTTGCCATTTATAACAAGGACATTAACATCAGAGGGGGGAAGGCCCATTGGTGCAGTTCTTGCGGCTTCCAATATTTTCTCAATTCCCTCATTATCAACAGGGGTATCTTTAAACTTTCTGATACTTCTTCTTCCTTGAAGCAATGTCAATAAATGCTCATAATGTAGTTTGGAGCCCAAAGCTGGCAAGTCATATGTGTCTTGAGGGGTTAGTTCCCTGCCTGTTATCTCAATAGCCCCGCTGGGACAAATAGCCATGCAATGGCCACATGCATAGCAACCAAATACCGGTGATTGGTTTTCCACTACTTTGCCTTCTTCCAGATGCAAGCAGTTGTCATTGCATACTGTAACACATAGTCCACAACCATTACAGGCCTGTTCATTGATATTTATCAATGCATTTACCTTTGTTCTTGAAGTTGGAATTGCCATAATAAAGATAAATACTAATGTTGCGATTGATCTGTCCTTAGATTTTTCTCAAGGATCGCCGGTAAGATAAAAATTGATTTGTTTGTAATATAAAAGTATGAATTATCGCTTCCCAAATGCCTTAAAAGCAGGATATTTTTCTAATTTTAGCCGGTTAACAAAATGTAGATGCCATGAACCGAATGTCTGCCACCAGAGAGGGCAATGTCAATATGCTCCGTATTGTTTTTTTGTCTGCTGTAGCTGCCCTTGGGGGATTTCTTTTTGGCTACGATAGTGGCGTAATCAATGGAACC
>CAZFOI010000318.1:0-2810 GCA_964520605.1 uncultured Bacteroidales bacterium | reverse complement strand
CCATCTCCCAGGAACTCCCTGTACAGATCCTCTCCCATCACGTCCAGCGCCATATAGGCCAGAAAGGACACATAGAACATTTCGAATATGGCTGGTCCGGGACTGTCTTTCAGTACCTCTCCGCTCCAGGTCCTTAACAAATCCAAGGCCTTTTCACTGTTGCCACTCATGGATTCTTCGGACAAAACCTTGAGAAGCCCGGGCAAAAAGCGTTCCACCAGTTTGGAATAGTAATCGCCCATCATGAGCCTGAAATGCTCCGCATTGTGCCTTTCCCTGGAAGAAAGCAACTCCCTGATGCGGTCTATTCGGTATGGCAGGGCATACTGATACCCGATATAATGGGGGTAATCATCCGGAACGGTCCGGTTGTTGGCAGATGAAACCTCTCCTGAGGCGGGGTTGAAAACAAAGGGAACCTCCTCAAACGGAACCATGCCAGTCCAGTCATAGCGATCTGTCTCTCCCGGATATACAAACCAGCCGTTGCCATTGGCCCTCAGCGGAATGCCCACAGCGGTCTGCAAACCTATGTTGCCATCCACATCGGCATATACGATATTCTGGCTCACGGATGTCATGGTGCTCAGGGCATCCCTGAAATCGTCCCAATCGCCGGCCCTGTTAAGCAAGTATATAGACCGCAATTCATTGCTCATATCGTTCCCTGTCCACCGCATGGAGATGGCCTGATCCTTTACATTCTTAAATGAAGAAATGATAGGGCCGCGGTGGGTAAACTTCAATGTGCGTTCGTGTTCCCCTCCTCCTTTGGCATGGATAATCTCCTTTCTGATTTCCAGGTCTCTCCATTCGCCATTAAACAGGTATGTATTGCCCTGCTCCGGCTCTATGGTTTCCAGATAAAAATCCATATCATCCACATAAACATTGGTCATCCCCCAGGCAATGCGTTCATTATGGCCAACAATAACAAATGGTTGCCCCGGCAGGACAACCCCGCGAACCTTAAGCCCCCCCTCAACCTCCTGATACATCTGATACCAGATCCCGGGAGCTCCGAAACTTAGGTGCATGTCATTGGCAAGCAGGGGTGCACCTGTTTCGCTCCGATGGCCTGATACTGCCCAGTTGTTGCTTGCGCTGAAGACCTCCAGTCCCAGATCCTTCAGTTTTTTTGATGCCTCCAAAACCGGAAACAGGGAAGCCTGGGACTCCTTCTCATAAACCCTGTCCAATGAGGGATAAACAAAGCTTTGATGCAGTCCCATATCGGGCATGAGGGCCTCAAACAAATCTTCACTGAGATGGGCCCTGAGCTTGTGCATGATGATTTCGCTTTGCCATGAACCCGCAAGGTCCCATGCCATATAGCCAATCAGGTTTACCGAGTGAATCGGCTCCCAGGGCTCCGGCCTGTATCCAAGAATCGCAAACTCCGGAGGCAGGGTTTTGGGATGCTGCTCAATAAACAGGTTTACCCCTTTGCAAAATGCATCCAATGCCGCCTTCAGGTCTGCATCAATCTGCTCCAGCACCCTGGCCGATTTTTCTCCCATGCGCAAAGATCTGAGCAAAGCATCGGCATCGGCCATGTCATCACCAAAGATCTCGGAAAGCCTGCCCATGGTTACCCGCCTGAGCAGATCCATTTGCCACAGGCGATCCTGCGCCATTACAAAGCCCACTGCCATATAGAGATCATGCTCATTGGAAGCAATCACATGGGGAATGGCCATTGGGTCCCTGTAAACATCAACCCCGGCCATAAGCCCGGGAAGCCTGTGAGAGCGGTTATAATCCGGTATGGCCCTGCGTGCGATATGTCCCAGAAACAACCCTCCGGCAAGAAGCAATACAGCAAGGAAAATTCCTCCTGCGAAAACAATTTTTTTCCAGGTCTTCATCTTGATGTGCTGATTAGGTTTTGGTATATATTAACTGCCGCTCCCTTCCTCAAGTACATGAGCAACAAAGCTTTTTACGTGCATGCTCAGGGATCGGAACCTCGAGGCAATCATATCTGTAATTTCATCAACAGCCCCCTGCCCTTTCTCTGCCAAAATGCGCCCGGTAAGATTGTCCAGCTCGCTGCTTTCCAGGGTCCGCGAGGGATCCCTGACCAGTTCCCTGGGAACGTTTCTGACCAATAGGCGATCCGATTTCCTGGCAATCTTTGCCGATTCACGGGCGGCCACCTTTACCGGAAATGCATCATGGTAAGGGATTGCCTCGGAGGGGGCCGTAAGGGCCAGCATAAAAGGATGGTTCCGATTGCCTTCAAGGTAGGCCCGGCGCAATTCCAGCCACTGAAAATGCTCGTATACGGTATGGCGGTTCGACAGAAGAACAACAGCATTGTCGCGGCTCCTGGGGAATCCAAGCATGGCTTTCAGGTTAATCCAGAGCATTCCCAAAGAACGCTTTGCCGGCATGACTGAAGCATGGTAAGGCATGGAAAGATCGTTAAGATAATGCATGGCCCAGCCCATAAAGCGGTAGCCCCAGTATGGCTGGCCGGCCCTGAAGGCGTAAACAGCCAGGCTTTTGTAAAGATCTATCCGATAATCCACATAGGTCCTTCTTAGAAAAGGAGCCGCGGCGAAGACAATCCCGGACTCATGATAAAACCCCATGTGAAAGGGAGCCTGGGTGCCATACTCCAGTGAAGGGTTGCCAAAAGACTGATTTCCAAATCCATACACTGCACCCCAGACGGAATTGTTATCTTCAAAAAGACCCAGATCAAAACCATAGTCAGGTTCATCCGTTGCCGTGGTTAGTACATACAGTGGGTGAATCCATTCGCCCTCATCCAGCCTTACATAAATAGAGGAAAGCATTTCATG
>CAZFOI010000317.1:0-2820 GCA_964520605.1 uncultured Bacteroidales bacterium | reverse complement strand
GGCGAACAGGGCATTGATCTCTCAGAGTCAGACTCTGTGGATTGCAGACCGTTATTATGGTCTGATGCGTCAACAGGAAGCCGATGTGTTTGAAAAAATTCAGATTACCGGCCCTCCCACTTCCAGCGCCTTTGGTTTGGGCTCTTTAAACGGCCTGGTTTGGGTGGCCCCTGGAAATATCAGCCGGGGAGGAGAAAATTCATGGAACCAGGACGGAGTTTTTCTGTTTGAGCAGGAACAGTGGAGTTCTTATAACCGGTATTCGTCTTCCGGTTTGGATGATGTTTGGGACATCATACGGATCATTCCCAACCCGGGAGTTCCGGGCAAAGCCTGGGCCGCTACCTGGACCAGCGGATTGCTCGAAATAAGCAAAACAGGTGTTGACAAACGATACGATCACACCAACTCAAGTCTGAGAAAACGTTTTGAAATTGAAGATCATGTGAGGATTGGAGGAGCTGCCATTGACAAACAGGGAAACCTTTGGGTAACCAACTCTCAGGTGCAAAGGCCCCTGTCGGTGCGAAAACCAAGCGGGGAGTGGCTTTCTTTCAGCGGATCAGGCTATATGCAACCATCCCAGATAGTAGGCAATCTGGTTATTGATCATCAGGGGCAAAAATGGATTGTATTGCATCAGAACGGGGGCATTTTTGTCTTCAGTGAAAACAACCTGAGTGATGCAAATAATTTTCAGGCAAGAAGGCTAAGCACTCAGGAAGGCATGGGTGGTTTGCCCAGCAATGAGGTTTACAGCCTGGCAGTAGACCATAATGGATATGTATGGGTGGGCACCGATAAGGGCGTCGCAGTATTTTACGCCCCATCCAGGGCATTTTCAGGAGAAGCCTTCAATGCACAGCGGATTGTGGTTGATGCGGAAGACGGCTTCAGTGGATACCTCCTGGGTGATGAAATAGTCAATTCCATTACCATAGACGGTTCGAACAAGAAGTGGGTAGGAACATCCCGTTCAGGGGCTTTTCTGTTTTCAGAGGATGCACGCCAGACGCTGCAACATTTTCACAGGGGAAACAGCCCCCTGCCTTCCAACAATGTATTGGACATTGCCATAAATGAGCATACAGGGGAAGTCTTCTTTGCAACTGATGCGGGAATTGCTTCCTATAGGGGCTTTGCTACGGCTGGTTCTGCGCTGCATAATGATGTATATGCCTATCCAAATCCAGTAAGACCACATTACCATGGCTGGATTGCCATAAAGGGCCTGGTTGCCAATGCGAGGGTAAAAATTACCGATATCAACGGGCAACTCGTATATGAAACCATGGCTGAAGGCGGGCAGGCAGTCTGGAACGGGAAAAACATGGCCGGACAAAGACCTTCAACAGGGGTATATCTGGTTTTCTCTACCAATGAGGACGGCAGCGAAACCATGGTTACCAAAATATTGTTCGTAAATTAGGACTCCATTCTGTTTGACAACCGCCTCTTAGGGAATCATGGTAAGAAAAACCCAGGGCATTATATTGCATGCATTCCCCTATGGGGAGACCAGCCTGATTGCAAAGATATACTGCAGCAATTCCGGCATACAGTCATTTCTGGTGCATGGGGTCAGAAAACCCCGTGCCAGGATCAGGCAAAACATGTTTCAGCCCCTGGTTCAGGCAGATATGGTGGTTTGGCAAAAGGAAAAAAGCGGATTGCATCACATCAGAGAAATCTCCATGCCGCAATCTTACCAGCAAATCCCCTACAATATTGTAAAAACATCCATCGCCATTTTTATGGCAGAAATGTTGCTGCATGTTCTAAAGGAACAAGAAGCCAACCCCGCCTTGTTTGGTTTCATCTCAGATGCATGCTGGCAACTGGATCGGTGCCCGCAAAAAGCATCGAACTTTCACCTGGTATTCTTACTGAAGCTTACCGGTTTTCTGGGGTTCAGGCCCGGACTTAACTTCAGTGCCTCACATTGCTCATTTAATTTAAGGGAGGGCGTGTATCAGGATTATTTGCAGGGTTCTGCCCATTGTCTCTCTCCTGAAATCAGCCGGGTGTTTTTCCAGCTAAGCACAACCGATCTGGAAAATCATCACCAAATTGACCTCAGCACAAACCTTCGCAGGGAATTACTGGAAAAAATCATTGCCTATTATCGTTTCCACATTGACGGACTGTGGGAAATAAAATCCCATCACGTATTGGAAACGGTATTGTCCTGAAAGAATCAGGCCGTTCGCATAAGCACCTATTGTTCCTGTATACGCTTTTCAATGGTCATATTGTCAAACCAGGCAGGCAGAAATGAGTTATTTCTGGCATATACCACAAGCTCATTTGATCCCTCTGGAATTACAACAGTAAGATAAAGACTATCCCATTTGTTGCTATTCGCAGCTTCAGGACCCAGGCGGCGATGCCCATACAGCCCGTTCTCACCATTGGATGAAACCACCAGTGCACCAGACTGTCTAAGTGAACGCCTCAATACAGATGCCCGCCATTCTTCTCCGGGTGTAACCGGCAATCTGATAAGAAGTCCGTCAGGGTTGCCACGTCTGAGCATAACAGATTTATTGCCGGAATACGCGTGCCTTTCGGTCACAAACAGGGCTCCGCTTAAGGAGTATTTGCCGCAATCTGAATACAGGACAGGGGGGTCACCGGATACATGTTCCATTGTGCAGCTTATAACATACACCTGCTTACCCAAGTCTGTCGGTTGCACCAAGGTTTTGTAAATTCCTTGTTTTGCCAATTGATAGTCTGGCGTTTCAAGCAGGGATTGAAAACCCGGCAGCGGTCTGGGCCTTCCTAATGAAGCAAAATAGGCCGCCCGGCTCATGGAAT
>CAZFOI010000316.1:0-2825 GCA_964520605.1 uncultured Bacteroidales bacterium | reverse complement strand
TTGGTTTCATTGAGCATCTGATTGATCAGTCGGATCTCCCGCTCAATCACCAGCTTGTTTTGCTCAAGTTCTTCGCGCGTCTGGCCAAAGCCCTGCCCTATGGTTAAAACCATAATCAACAAGGCCGGTATGAAGATTCCTGTTTTGCTCATATTGCGCAGTGCAAATGACTACATATCCATGGGTCGATAGCGGGCCGGGATTGAAAAACCGAAATCCTGGGGCTGGTCAATTACAAACCGGCTCAGCCTCAGACTAAGATCGGCCCTTGAGGCCGCATCGGCAAACACCACCTGCAGCTGATCCGGAAAATAACGTCCCGAAGCACTTATGTAAGACGGATATCTGGTTTGAATGCTTCTGCCGGCACCACGCTCCGAAAGAGAGGTCTGGCTTATCCTGTAAGAGTTTTTATCCAACCAGAGGAAGTGCTCGAAGGAAAGCCCCCCTGAAGCCCTTCCGGCCCTGGTTCTCATGGCATTGTGAAGCAGCAACATACCGCGGTCTTCGCTCAGGCGAAAGGCATCGGTAGTGAAATGCGAAAAATCCCTTCCGGTGAGCAGGGCCTGCAGCATATAAAAATCCAGGTCGGTATTCAGCAGGCTGTTTATCAGCCGCATATCGCCAACAAAATAGCTTGACTCCATGCGGTTGATCATCTTTACGGTATCGGGCGTAATCAATATCCTGGCCATTTCTATGCCCAATACAGGAGTAATGGAAATAAAAATCGCAGAATCTTTGCGAATGCGAAGGGCGCCGGAAATGCTGTAGGTGTCTCCGTCAAGCGAAGCAGATCCCGTAAACCGGGCGGCATAATAACTGAACTCAGCCTGGGCGGCCTGCATGGATGCAATGGCCTGCATAACAGGCATAACCGGTTCCGGTGGCGGGATGATGCGTTTGGGGGTGCATGAAGAAACCGCTGCAACCAACACCAGCAGCAGGCTCAGGTTTTTCAGTAATGTTTTTCTGCTTGTTCCAATTCCCATAGATTGCTATTCGTAAAGGGTTTTGTCCCTGATTTTTTTGTCTAGCAGCCCGGAGCCCTCTCCAAGTTCTCGGGCCTTTTTCCAGAAATCCAAAGCTTCGCCCCTGCGTCCGAGCTTGTAATGCACATCCCCCAGATGTTCCATAACGGCCGCACTGGGCGGGTCGGATGCCGCAACGGCTTTTTCTATCCAGGTAAGCGCCTCCTTGTATTTACCCATCTGATAAAGCACCCACCCGTAAGTGTCGAGAAAGGCTGCATTCTGGGGTTCAGCGCGTATTGCCAGACCGGCCATTTCATAAGCATCATCAAGGCGCTCTTTTCTAACGGCAAGATGATAGGCATAATTGTTCAGAGCAGTGGCATTTTGCGGGTTTATTCTGATGGCCTGTTCGTAGGCCCGGTCAGACCGGTCGTTGTCTCCAAGATAATGGTAGGTATCTCCCAGCAGGGTATGAAAGGTCTCTTTCAGATCCTGGTTTGATGCGGCTATCTGCAAACCGTATTCAAAAGATGAGGCGGCTTCGGCATATTGCTTCAGTTGCAGATTGGCCAGACCATGAAAGAGAAACACCAGGGGTTGCTCAAAAAAGTATTCCAGGGCCTTGTCGGCATGCTTCAGCATGGACTCGTAATCCGACAGCCGGCCATCTATGTTCATTACCTGTTGCCAGGCAGAGAAGTTTGCCGGGGCCAGTTCTGCGGCCCTCAGGTATTTCTCCCGGGCCTCATCAAGGCGTTCTTCCCTTAACAGAAAATCCCCATAAATCAAATGGGATTCGGGGTCATCGGGATGCATCTCTATCAAGGCCCGGCAAAGGGCAAAGCCCTGCTCCAGGTAAGCCGGATCAGATTCCGACATCAGGTAGTATTGATAGATGATCCTTGCCTTGCCTGCCGCGTCCATGCCCGGGCTTCGGAAAGCCCTGATCAGCATGGCAAAGGCCTCTTCTTCCATGCCGTCTTCCATGTAAATGTCTGCCAGTCTCAGCAGGGCCATGGTGTCATTAGGGTCTGATTCGAGCATGCCCTGATAAACGCCCCTTGCCGCTCCCCTTTGTCCTGTTTCCAGATAAAGCTCCCCAAGAAGCTCAAGGTAAAACGGCTCATCCGGAAACATTGTCACCAGCATTTCGGCATCCTTTATGGCCTTGTCATATTCCCGTCTTTCCAGCCATATCTTTTGCTTGGCCATGGCCACCTCCTCAGAAAACCCGATAAGGCTTTCTATGTGCTGAAACATTTTGAGGGCTTCTTCGGTGCGGTTGGCGTAAAGGTAGGCCGTGGCAAGGGTATAGGCGAATTCGGGATTGCCGGGATGCTGCGCAAACAGTTTCTCATACACCCCTATGGCCTGGGGGATGCTGTCGGAAAGGATGTAAATATCGGCCAGGGTTGTCTGGTAATGGATGTTGCCCGGAGACAGACGCACGGCCCTGCGAATATATCCAAGGGCATCGGTGTATTCGCCCTCTGCGGCATGTATGCGCGCCAGCTCGAACCATGCGGCATCATTTAAGGGATCAAGGGTTGCTGCATCGTGGTAATGCACGGTTGCCTGTGCCCAATTGCCCAAAACGCGCTGCCTGCTGCCGTCTATCATGGCTGCGGTGCTGCGAAGCTGGTCTGCTTCAGAGACTTCTGTCGGGGGCTCCTGTGCAGCATCAACCACGATTGCAGAGCGCTGGGTTTTACACCCCAGGGCAAAAAGCAGCACAAACAGTATGGGCAGGTATGTGGTTTTTTTAAGGGTCATGCGTTGATTATTTAAGACCGGTATGGCCAAAACCTCCGGCTCCCCTGGATGTTTCATTCAGGCTGTCGGCCTCTGTGA
>CAZFOI010000315.1:0-2831 GCA_964520605.1 uncultured Bacteroidales bacterium | reverse complement strand
GGCAAGGCATATGGGCATCAGGTGCTTTGGTATCTCGGTAATTACCAACCTTACGGAACCTTCTGAAATGGAGAAACCAACCACCCATGATGAGGTACAGAATGTAGCCGAGCAGGCGGAACCAAAAATGACCCTGATCTTCAAAGGCTTGATTAAAAGCCTTTAGTAAGATCAAAGGTCATTAAATCGGTTGCATGAACACTGAACCCTGGCTTAGCGAGGGGTATACACCTGCTTTTCAAAGGAAGTCCAGCTGGCACCCTGGTCAGCAGATCTCCAGCGCTCAATAACAAAAGTACCTTTGTTATCATGCATCAGCCTGTACTGAGCCGGCGTACGTGCGCTGCCCTGAGTACTGTGGATGTTTTCCAAAATCAGCACATCTCCTTGAAACTGTCCCTGGTATACTTCGGTTGATGAATAAAAATCGTTCAGAAGGGTCAGGAAGTACGTATTGTTCTGGCGATTGTAAGACCAGGTAAACCGGTTCAGGGCCGGAAATGCGCCACCGTATACCATGGAAAATTCCAAAAGGTCTCTTTCGATAAGGGTGACCGTTGCATCCGTCTGCATCAGGGGGGCCCAGTTACCCAATCGGTCAAGGGTGGATATCTCAACATTCCAGTTGCCCTGTAAAAATGCAATCTTCTCCATTCCCGGGCAAGCAGGCATGGAAAATATGCCCGGTGAATAGGGGGTATTGATGAGAAGTTCTTCCACTTCCATAGCCCATAGGCGATTTCCAAAGGTTCGCTCGGAAAAGAATGGAAACAGTATGCCTCCCACTTCCCTGTAATCTTCGTAATAAACTTCAGATTGGGATGGCCTGGCAAAGTCAATCCATTGGGAGGTACTTTTATAGGCCAGGTATGTTTCCTGGTCCAAATACCAGTGTTCCTGAAGTCCATTGCTCCGGACCAGTCTGAGAACATAAAGATCTACTCCGTCCAGATTGTCCTCTCCAACATATTCAACCCTGTGTCCTTTTGCCTTATAGTCAAAGAATGGAGAAGCAATAACGGCCTTCTGATCAAAGGCATTTTTTTCTGCTGCATTGATTCTGCGAGGGAAAGTAAATCCCTGCCAGGGATCTATTGTCCAGGCAAGTTTTCCGTCATCTCCTTCAAATACCTCCTGGTGGCCAATGAAAAATCGGTGATAGAATCCACCGTCCTTTGAGATAATGGTCTCAAAATCATTTCGTACACTGAAAGTAGAAAACTTGCCTTTCATGCTTATGGATCTGATGGCATCCCATCGCGCCTGTCCTCCATGAGCTTCAATATGTTTTTGAATAATGGCATCCGGGTTCCCGGCTAGTGATGACAGAATGCCCCAGATAAACACCAGCAGCAGAGCGGGGATAATGAATCTGTGTTTCATGGAAAAAGAATTTTATGGCTATTGGTATAATATGTATCCTATTGCAATTCCACGCAGGCCATATGGGTATTGTTTCGGACAAAAACCCGCTTCCCGCTAAATGAGGGTGCGGTCCACGACCTGCCTTCAATAAGCTGCACCGAACCAAGAGTGCGAAAACCCTCCGGAGTGGCCGCTACCATTGATAGTTCTCCCTGATCAGACAGCACCAGCAGCACATCGTCTACCAGTATCAGGCTCCCTTTTCCAAACCCTCGCCTGTTCCATTTCCGCTGCCCGTCGGTAGCAGAAATGCATTGCAGGGCAGCAAGATTAAAGCCGTAAATATAGCCATCTTTATACACTGAAGAGCTCCAGTCATTCTTCATGGCAGAGGACTGAAAAATTTCGGAAGTATTTCCCGTTCCAGGCTCCACAACAAATGAACCAGCCCCATTATTTGCAGAGGCAAATATGCGGGTGGGAGGGATAAATACAGGGGAAGCCATTGGATTGCCAATGGGCATATTGTGAGTCCAGAGAACCTTGCCCTGATTGTTAAAGGAAACCATATTACGTCCATTTACAAAGATCACCTGTTCCTGCCCGTTGATATTGGCTGTAATCGGAGATGAATACATGGCTTCGCCTTCACCGGCTGACCATACCACTTTTCCTGATTCACTGTCAAAAGCAACAAACGCTCTCCCACGGCTTCCACCCACTTCCATAATTACATATTGATCCATTAGTATGGGTGAGGCTGAAAACCCCCAACGCGGCAGGGTACTTTCAAATTCTTTCACAAAATCGACTGACCAGCGAATGCTGCCATCCATGCGCGAAACAGCAAACAATTTCCCATGTCCTGTAAAACAATACAACCAATTGCCATCCATTGCCGGTGTGGAGCGCGGACCATCACCCCAGCCATCCACATCAATGAACACACTGTCCAGTTCTGTTCTCCAGATTTCCCTGCCCGTAGCTGCATCGAAAGAAGCCACGTATTCCCAACCCGTTAAACTGTCAGCCTTCTCGGCAAACATGGTATAAATTCTGTCGCCTGAAATGAGTATTTCTGAAAATCCCGAACCAATCTCACGCGTCCATTTAACCTTTGGACCGGTTTCAGGCCAGGCGCTTAAACGCGCACTACCCGATGCGGATCCATCTCTGGACGCCCCCCTGAATTGATCCCAGTCTGCCTGTGCGGCAGCATAATGGGTGTGCAGGCTGAACAGACACAGTGCAGCCAGAATGATGAAGTGTTTTTTTCCTTTCATAGATTATTGCTCATGTAAATGTTTGTTGCGCCTTACCGGAAGTGTCCGGCGAATGTTCGCAGTGCACATATGTCATCAATATTCATACCAGAAAACACAGAGATTTGTTTGCCAACAAATTGAATGCCAATGCAAATCAATACACATATTTTGAAGTATCCGAAAGCGATCATTCGTGTTCGT
>CAZFOI010000314.1:0-2841 GCA_964520605.1 uncultured Bacteroidales bacterium | reverse complement strand
TCTACATCAGGACGCGACAATTTGGGCATGCGTGTTCGGGCAAATGTGGAAAACGTCTCTACCAATTGCCTTTGGGCTTCCGTATATATGGTATCGAACAAAAGAGACGATTTTCCTGAACCGGAAACACCTGTAAATACTACAAGTTTGGGTTTTGGAATCTCAATGTTGATGTTGTTGAGATTGTTGGTATGTGCGTTTTTTACGATAATTGTATCTCTGGTCATAATACTCAGACTTTTATTTTGTTTGCGCTGGATAATGCAAATGTAACCGATGCAACCGATGTCAATGTAAATATCATCAGTGCTATGTAGAAATAAATGGCAGATGATGTGCCAGCTAGCAAATACCGGTTCCCTTCAAGTATATAAGTAACCGGATTTCCCCAGGATACGGTAAGCAGCCAATTGGCGCTAATCAACTCTCTGGGTAAAAACGTAGTGCTTAAAAAGAGCAATGGAAACACAGCGTTGGTAATTATGGCTGCACTTTGATGTTGTCCCGTACGCAGCATTACTCCGGCAGAGAAGCCGCAAAGTGTCAATGACCACAAAAACGAAAGCATCAACACGCCTGCAACCGATATAAGTCCAAATTGAAAGCCAATGCCAAAGGCTGCGCCAATGGCAATCAGCAATATGGTAAAAACCATGGATGAAATGGTATCAGCCAGCATGGGCGCAATAACCAGTATCCATCTTGGGGCGGGACTCAGGTAGAGCCTTTTAAAATAACCGGATTGCATGTCGGCGTTAAGTGTCTGCCCGGCCCCTGCCGAGGAACCCATGGCCAGAGAAATAATGGTAATTGGAAAAACAAACGACAAATATCCCCCGCTTCCAAAAGCATCCATAGACCCAATTCCTCCAATTCCAGCATTATAAACCAAAAGGAAAAACAGGCTCATTCCAAAGCCCATCAGGGGAGCTGAAGGGTTTTTAAGCAACTTGGAAACACCCCTTTGTGTTAAAAGTAAACTTGCTGTATTCATGATGTTGCGTTTTATTAATTGTTAGTGTTTTGATGATTTGAGAATGATTTAATGAATTGCAGATAGCTTTCATCGAGCGACAACACACCCTGAGGATTTGCCATTTTCTTAAAATTACTGATGGTTCCTGAATACTGTATTTCCCCGGAAACGATCAGGGCCATGTCAGTAGCATGCTTGTCTGCTTCTTCCAGGTATTGTGTTGTTAAAAAAACAGTAATTCCTTCATTGGCATTTAAGTCAGTAATGACCTGCCAAAAGTTGGCCCGGGCTACTGGATCCATTCCAACAGTGGGTTCGTCTAAAAACAGGATTTGTGGCTTGTGAACAAGTGCCAGAGCACAATGAAGCCTGCGCTTGTTTCCGCCGGATAAAGCCTCTGCTTTCTTTTTTCTCTCTGCTTCCAATTCGAACAATTGAATCAAAACATCGGCCCTGACGCTAGCTTCCATTTTGGGCAAACCAAAAAGCCTGCCTTGAAACACGAGCAGTTTTTCCACTGATTCCGATGGATCAATTTCATTGTCCTGAGAAGCAACGCCTATGAGCCTTTGGATGTCAGCCGGATCGCTTTCCGGATTGATTCCGGCAATGTTGAAGCTACCGGAGTCTTTGTTAATCAGTGTGGTCATGATTTTGACCAGAGTGGATTTACCGGCACCGTTTGGGCCAAGAAGCGCGAAGAATTGCCCCCTTTGAATTTCCAGGCTTACCCCTTTAAGCGCTTCTGCACCATTGGGGTATTTCTTGAAAAGGTTTTTAATTTGAATTTCTGCTGTCATTTTAATTTGATTAAAATTTCAGCAAAAGTACTTTCAGGCCAGGGTGGGGAAATTGTAAAAAAAAGACAAAATGGGCTGGAAGCTTTTAGCAGTTTTCTGCATTTACACTATAATCAGGGTATCTGGCAATAAATTCACCGGGAGTGTATCCCGTATAAGCTTTGAAATCATGAATAAAGTGCGATTGATCAAAGTACCCGTTATTGTATGCGTATTCTGTGGTATTACAGTCATTCCTATGGCCAAAATCCCGAAGGACCCCCTGAAAGCGCATCAGTTTGATCAGCTGCTTGGGCGTTTTGCCAAGATATTTTGAGAACTTCCTTTCCAGCGTTTTCGGCGTAGTATAAAGGCAATCAGATAAGTGTCTTGCGCTTGTTAGCCCCCTGCTGTGTTTAACTATTTCAACGCCTTTTTGAATCAATTGGTTGTCGTATGCCGGAATAGGGGAGTAATGTCCCATCAGGAAGCTTTCAATTACGGCAACTTTTTCTTGTATTGTTTTTTTGAAATAAAGCATCTCCTCAACCATCTTTATTTCTGCATTGAAAATTTCTGACATATCAATGCTCAGATTTTCTATTTCAAACAAAGGGAACTCAAAAAAATGACAGGCACCTGTTGGATGAAAACTGACAAATGCGACCCCGGTTTCTCCGTTGGTTGACACATCAGAAAAAGAATTACTCAATCCGCTGATAATAGAACGGGGTTGTTTTGTTTCCGAATGATCATTATGAAGAACCACAAATGGATTCTTATAATGAAACATGATCTGAATGTTTTCAGCAGGTATTACCCGCTCCACCACATCAGTATCATGGGTATCCGATTCCATAAAGCAGTAATGCCTTATGTAATTGCTTAGGAATCCGGAAGGTTTTACTATCTGAAAACGCATGATCGCCTTTACTCAAATACCGTACCAACACCTGAATGCTTTTTTATGAAATCCTGGATGGCATACTCCATCTGGCTTAGGCCAGGTTCTTCAATTGGGAAATGACCGGCGTTTTCTAAGATTACCCGGTGTTTTTCGGAGGCAATTTTATTGAAAAAAATATC
>CAZFOI010000313.1:0-2852 GCA_964520605.1 uncultured Bacteroidales bacterium | reverse complement strand
TTCTCAGGTAATGTATAAACTCCACGCTGAACCCGAGTTATCTGCCCTGATTTTAACAAGCGATTTAGTTGCTCGGATAAAGAGGTTAGTGAATCTTCAGGATTGCTATTCTTTAGATTTTCAATTAACTCTTTCCGTGTAAATGTTTTTTGCGTATAGGCAAAATTTAGTATGTCGTTTATTTTGGCCATTGTAATTTATTGTAGTCAAAAATATCACAAAAATGGCAATAAACAAACCATATTGCCAGAAATGTGATAGAAAATTATATATACTTCGTTGATCCCTTGGTGGGGGAGGTTCAGCATTTGAATGATAACCGGCTGGCGCCGCACCATAAAAAAAAGCCACTTGCGTGGCTTTTCATTCAAATGCTGCGGAGAGAGAGGGATTCGAACCCCCGGAGGTGTTACCCTCAACGGTTTTCAAGACCGCCGCAATCGACCACTCTGCCATCTCTCCGCGGCAAAAGTACATATTTTTTTCATTTTGCCGGCAAAAAAATCTGTGTGGTTGATTTGTTTCAAAAACCGTACTTTTATGCCAGTTAGCTGTCAACTGTTTAACACCATTTTATGACACGATCAGATGTTGCTGTGGTTATATTGAATTGGAACGGTCGTGCCTTTCTGGAGGAGTTTCTGCATACGGTAATTAAACACACACATGCCGGGGTGCCCATTGTAGTTGCGGACAATGCCTCTGCCGACGATTCACTGGAATGGCTTGCCAGGCAACATCCCGATATTCGTGTAATTGAATTTGACAGTAACCACGGATTTGCGGGAGGCTATAACCTGGCCCTTGAAAAAGTGGCATCCGAATATTATGTATTATTGAATTCAGACATAGAGGTAACTGCCGGATGGCTCGACCCATTATTGTCCTATATGAACCAACATCCGGAGGTGGCTGCCTGCCAGCCAAAGATACTTTCCCATACCGATCCTTCCTGCTTTGAATATGCCGGAGCCTCCGGAGGGTTCCTGGATGTTCTTGGGTATCCCTTTTGCCGGGGCAGGGTGTTTGATCTGATAGAAAAGGATGAAGGTCAGTACAACCTTCCCATAGATGTTTTCTGGGCCACCGGGGCATGCCTGATGATACGGTCAGCGGCTTTTTTTGATGCCGGTGGGTTTGATTCCCGTTTCTTTGCTCATATGGAGGAGATTGATCTGTGCTGGAGGTTGCAACTTAAGGGCCATCGGATAGGGGTGGTGCCTCAGTCGGCTATTTTTCATGTAGGCGGGGGAACGCTTCCAAGAACCAGCCCGAGAAAAACCTTCCTTAATTTTCGCAACAGTTTGTATCTGATTGCCAAAAACCTGCCTTCAAGGTTTTTTTATTTTCTTTTACCCATTCGCCTGGGACTTGACTCAATGGCTGCACTGAAGTTTTTGTTTACGGGTTATCGCAAAGACGCCATGGCTGTTTTTAAGGCATACGTTGCTTTTTTCCGCCTGATGATTCCCTTGCGAAAGGAGTGCAATGCCCGTCAGCTGCCAGCCCTTCTGTATAGGCGCAGCATCGTCCTGGATTATTTCCTGCTGGGAAAAAAAAGATTCAGTGAGTTGCCTGCGCAATTTCGATAATGGCCTCAATCGCCAGCCTGTAAACATCCATTCCCAGGCCGCTGATACTGCCCCGGCAATTGCCCGCAATGAATGATTGCTGCCGGAGTACCTCTCTGGCGTAAACATTGCTGATGTGAACCTCTATGACAGCTGCCGGAACTGCGGCAATGGCATCGGCAATGGCAATACTGCTATGGGTAAAAGCTCCTGCATTCAACACGATTCCCTGGCTGGAAAAGCCATGCTGCTGGATGGCTTCAATCAATTCACGCTCACTATTGCTCTGAAAGCATGAGAACCGGATATCCGGATACCGTGTTTGCAGATGCTCAAGATAATCTTCAAAGGATATTTGTCCGTAATGATCCGGCTGTCGCTTACCGAGAAGGTTCAGGTTGGGCCCGTTCAGAATGGAGATTTGCATCGTGCTTCAGTTTTGTCTGCTTTGCCTGCAAAGGAAAGAATAATCCCTGAAATAAAAATGTTTTTTAACTTTGTAGTGCGAACTGCACTAATAGGGGTGCCCGAAAACTAAGGGCTGAGATCAAACCCAATGAACCTGATCCGGGTAATGCCGGCGTAGGGAGAGGGTCATAAACATGGAAACGGCTTTGCCCTATTGGCCGTTGATTGTTTAACCAAATATTACCAAAAAAATGAGAAAATTATTCTGGCTGATGGCTTTGCCATTGCTTTGGCCCGCATGCCTGCAGGCACAGCATTCTATTAGCGGACGTGTAACGGATAAAGAGCAGGGCATCACCCTGCCCGGGGCCCATGTTCGCCTGGTGGGAACCCATTTGGGCGGATTTGCGGATTCCAATGGGACCTATGTTTTTAATCAATTGCCTTCAGGCACATACACCCTGGAAACGAGCTTCCTTGGCTATGAAACCAGGCTGGTATCCATTGATTTGAATCAGAACAGTCAATTGGATATTTCTCTGGAAAGAAAGACTGTTTTAACCGATGAGGTTGTGGTGATGGCCAATCGGGCCAATAGCCGGATGGGTGCCACTTTTTCCAACCTTTCAAAGGAAGAATTGTCAGTGCGCAACCTGGGCCAGGATGTTCCCGTATTGCTAAGCATTACGCCATCCGTAGTATACAGCTCGGATGCCGGGACCGGTATCGGATACACCTGGATGAGCGTCAGGGGGAGTGATCAGTCGAGAATCAATGTAACCATCAATGGCATTCCTGTTAATGATGCTGAGTCTCATGCCGTTTGATGGGTGAACATGCCCGATTTGCTTTCGTCGGTAGACAATCTGCAGA
>CAZFOI010000312.1:0-2853 GCA_964520605.1 uncultured Bacteroidales bacterium | reverse complement strand
CCTGCTACCCTTGAGAACATTCTCAAAGAGAGACGCCTGGAGCTTTCACTGGAAGGACTTCGTTATTTTGATGTATTAAGACAAGGACTGTCCTTTGCCAACCAGACACTGACAAAAACAGGCATCAGGGGACCAAACTATGTAGGAGACCAGATTCTGTTTGATGTAAGATTCAATATGGCAACAAAGGGATTTCTGCCTATTCCGCAAACCGAAATTGACCTGTCTAACGGAGTATTAAAGCAAAATGCCGGCTATTAGTAGTCCCTTTTTGTCTGGCAAAAATTCAATAAGTACTTTTTTAAATCTCAGCACCCCCCAGGAGTTATGAGCAGAAAAACTTACACCGTTCTGATTTCACTGATAGTGGCCCTTGGGGGATTCCTGCTGGGTTTTGACAGTGCGGTAATTTCCGGTGCCACCCCATTCTATAGGGAAACATTCGGTCTCAGATCTGGTTCCATGCTGATTGGTTTCTCGGTGAGTTCCCTCATATTGGGTGCCATAATGGGCAATATCATTGCCGGAAGGCTTGCCGATCGTTTTGGCAGGCGCAAAATACTGATGGTAACAGCTTTGTTGTTTACAATCAGTGCCGTGGCTACAGCACTTTCATTCAATATTGCCGGTTTTTTGACAGCCAGAATCATTGGTGGGATAGGAGTAGGCATGGCAATATTGGTTGCACCCATGTACATTGCTGAGATTGCTCCAAGGAAATTGCGTGGAACTTTGGTTACCTTCAACCAGCTGAACATTGTTCTGGGTATTTCCATAGCCTATTTTTCCAATTACTTCTTTCAGCAGGCCATTGCGGATTACGATCTAAAATGGAGGTTGATGCTTGGGGTTGAAGCCATTCCGGCAATGCTTTACTTTTTGCTTCTTTTCTTTGTTCCCAGAAGCCCCAGGTGGTTGCTGCAAAAGGCAAAGGTAACAGAGGCTATTCAGGTGCTGCATAAGATTCACAATGAAGCACAGGCCATGCTTGAGTACCGGGAAATCATTGACAGCCTCGATAATGAGGTCAAAAAGGAAAAAGCCGGCTGGACTGATTTGTTTTCTCGCAGAATGAAGACCGTTCTGATTATTGGATTTGGCATCGCGTTTTTTCAGCAGATTACAGGGATAAATGCCATTTTCTATTACGCGCCCATGATTTTCGAAATGGCCGGAGGTGGAAAAGATGCCGCGTTTCTACAGGCAGCCATTCTTGGTGTAACCAATGTGGTCATGACCATTGTGGCCATGTTCCTGATAGATACCCTGGGGCGTAAACCCCTGCTGTACATTGGGGCAACGGGTATTTGCATTTCATTGGCCATCGTTGGGTTTTCTTTTAAGAAATCCAGCTATACCATTGACCCGGTTTCTATGCAAAATCTGATTACAGAAATGCTTGACATGGATGCAGCCGGCGAACATGTTGAAAATATTCGCAATCTCATTGAATTGCAGGGAACAACCTTTGAAAGTGAGGTGGATTTTTTTGGCAGGGTGAAAGAAAAAATCGGACAGAGCACCTATGATAGTTATAAGGAAATCGTATTGAAACACTCCATCAGCATTCGCTCTGCCTGGGTGCTAATCGGGCTGATAATGTTTGTGGCATCTTTTGCCATCTCCATGGGTCCTGTTATGTGGGCCTTGCTTTCTGAAATATTTCCCAATAAACTGCGGGGACTTGCGATTTCAGTAATGGGATTCTGGAATTCCATTGTAAGTTTTTCTGTGGCTACGGTTTTCCCGGTTCAACTTGAGCTATTGGGCTCAAGTGCAACCTACTTTATTTATTCTCTATTTGGTTTACTAAGCCTTTTATTTGTTTGGCGCTATGTTCCTGAAACAAAAGGAAGATCGCTTGAAGAACTGGAGATGGAGCTTGCCTCCGGGCAGGAGTAACACTACTAAATAAGAAACACATATGAAAAGGCCTGCAATATTGATTGTTTTATTAATGTTTGCATTTATGTTGTCATGCAAAAGCAGAAGTCATAATGTATCTGACCCGATGAAAATGGGCCCTTCACATGTGGAAATGAAGAAGGTGGACGGGAAGTACAGGCTTCTGGTAAATGGCGAAGTATTTTTTGTCAGGGGAGCCGGATGCGAATTCGGACCTTGTGCAGAAATCGCCACCTATGGTGGCAATTCTATAAGAACCTGGACAACTGACAATGGACAAATGAGCGGCAGAGAAGTCCTGGATCTGGCCTGGGAAAACGGGTTGATGGTGTTGATGGGTTTGAATGTGGCAAAAGAGAGACATGGCTTCGATTATGATGACAAGGGGGCTGTAGCCTTGCAATTGGAGCGCCTTCGGCAGGAAGTAATTGAATTGAAAGATCACCCGGCATTGCTGGGCTGGGGAATTGGCAATGAGCTAAACCTCCGGTATACCAATATGAAGGTTTGGAATGCGGTAAACGACATTGCCCGAATGATAGAAGAAGTAGATGGCAATCATGTAACCACCACCATGCTGGCAGGGATTCGAAAGCCTGAGGTCGATTATATCCGCGAACACTGCCCGGATATCGACTTCTTATCCATTCAGCTATACGGTAGTTTGATTGATCTTGACCAATGGTTGGAGAATTCCGGCTATGATGGCCCATACCTGATAACAGAATGGGGCGTTAACGGGCATTGGGAAGTACCCCTGACAGAATGGGGCAGGCCAATTGAAGAAACCTCAAGCGAAAAAGTCCAGACCATAATGGAGCGCTATCAAAATGCGATCCTTGCCGATTCGGTAAATTGTATGGGATCCTATATTTTCCTATGGGGAAACAAACAGGAGCGCACCCCAAGCTGGTATGGCCTGTATACTGAAAAAGGTGAAAGAACAGA
>CAZFOI010000311.1:0-2853 GCA_964520605.1 uncultured Bacteroidales bacterium | reverse complement strand
TGGCAAGCATTCATAAGTAAGGAAAACAATAGCAGAATAAAAATGTTCTTTGCTGTTCTCATGGCAGATTCAGGATTTGGATGGATTGAAACCGATCTGCAAGTTTAAACTTTTTTGCCGACTTTTTGCTACCATAATATTTGCTAATTTTGTATCCTATCCATTGCAAACAAAAGAAATAATCAATCATAATGCAGGAAAAATTACCCGTTTGCATCAATTCAGAAATTGGTGAGCTCGAAGGTGTCATCATCCATACTCCCGGAAGGGAGGTAGAGAATATGACTCCGGAAAATGCTGAAAGGGCACTATATTCCGACATTCTAAACCTTAGTGTGGTAAGCCGCGAGTACAACCAGTTTAAAGGAATACTCAATAAGTTTTGCAAAACATTTGAAGTCAGGGTGCTGCTTTCTGAAATCCTGAAGAATGAAAAGGTAAGAGAAGGACTGATCCAGAAAATCTGTACCAACGAACAGTCTGGTTGCATCAGAGACCTGCTGGCATGCATGAACGAAGAGGAACTGGCGCGTTCCCTGATAGAAGGGGTCCCGATAAGAAACACCACCCTGACAAACTTCCTTAGCAAAGACCGCTTCAGCCTGAGGCCCCTGCATAATTTCTTTTTTACCAGAGATGCCGGCATTTCTGTCTACGATCATGTCTGCATCGGGGCCATGGCCTCTCCGGTAAGATTACGAGAAACCCTGATCATGGAGGCCATCTTCGATTACCATCCATATTTCAGCACCAAAACCATTAATCCGGGGGCAAATCAGCCCAGGCAGCATCCGGTTGCCATTGAAGGTGGTGATGTGTTGATTGCCAGAGAAGATGTCCTGGTTTGTGGCATAGGCTCAAGAACCACTGCGCAGGGAATAGATTTTTTACTGAAGCATTTACGGGAGAAAAATGAAAAGCAGCACATTCTGGTGCAGGAATTGCCGCTGACGCCGGAATCATTCATTCACCTGGATATGGTGTTTACCCTGCTAGACAGGGATGTATGCATGATTTACGAACCAGTGGTAATGAAAATGAACAAATACCAGACCGTACACATATATGCTGAAGGAGGGAAGGTCAAATTCATTAGAGAAGTCGAAAACATCCCTGAAGGTCTCAGAAAGCTTGGTATGGATCTCAAACCTGTTTTATGCGGAGGCGAAAGGGATCGCTGGCAGCAGGAAAGGGAGCAGTGGCACAGCGGCGCCAATTTCTTTGCTGTTGGTCCGGGTCAGATTCTTGGATATGCCCGCAATATTCATACACTGGAGGCCTTAAATAACAACGGATTTGAAGTTTTAAAGGCCTCCGATATATTAAAGGGGAAGGCCGCTATTCCGCAAAACGGCAAATGTGTAATTGCCATTGAGGGATCCGAACTGCCCAGAGGCGGAGGCGGCGCCAGGTGTATGACCATGCCGGTTAGCCGCAAGCCTGTTCAATGGTAATCATATGGCTAACAACATCAACATGAAAAAGCACCTGTTATTCATTGTTTCCCTTATTGTTATCATTTTTCTGCCGGGTTGCAGCCACACATCACCGGAATCCAAAAACCTGGAGCAGCTTGATCACCCCATTGCCTCCGGAATTCTCGCACCCGGCATGGGAACCCTGGGACTTATTCAAGATAATTATGTTCAGGTTTTTTATCTAAATGAACACCTGAAATGGATTCCGGATAAGCTGAGTCAGTTTGTAATTCCGGAAGAAAATGACGGGCTCTTTGCTCTGGGTATGGGAACCCTTGGGGTAGTGAATAATGCCAGGGTGAACTTTTTCAGGCTGGATGCAGAAAACCAATGGAAAGAGGAAAAACGTCTTGCATTTGAAATTCCCCCCAGAACGCAAAGAATCATTCCTGTCCGGATGCCCTGGGATATGGGCATTATCGGCATAGTATCGGGCAAGACGGTTTTTTTCTATTATTATGATGAAGGATATGGCTGGTCTGCCGATGAAACGGCCGCTTTCAGAATTCCCCCGGGGGCGAGCCAATACTTTTCCCTGGGAAACATGACCATGGCGATAATAGAAGGCAGCAAGCTTGGTGTGTATTTTCTGCACCCCGAAGGAGATTGGAGGCTATTGGAAGACCTTTTGCTGGAGTTGCCTGATGGTTTTGAAGCCGTGATTCCATGGGAACCTGGTATTATAGCCATATTGACTGGAAACCGTCTGGACTTTTTTGCACTCGATCTGGTTCAGGGGCTTTGGATTGAAGACGAGGCAATGTCCTTTATAATCCCCTGACCAAGTGCCTCTTTAAGATAGTATGCGGTATGTCCGTGGTTCATGGCAATGACCTCCTCCGGCGTTCCCTCTGCAATAATAACCCCCCCCCTGTTTCCGCCTTCCGGGCCCAAATCAATAATATGGTCGGCTACTTTAATCACATCCATGTTGTGCTCAATAATCACTACTGTGTTGCCACGATCTGTAATACGACCCAACACATCCATTAACACCCTTATGTCTTCGAAATGCAGGCCGGTGGTGGGTTCATCCAGAATATAAAGTGTTTTGCCTGTATCTTTTCTGCTTAGTTCCGAGGCAAGTTTAACCCTTTGTGCTTCTCCCCCGGAAAGGGTGGTGCTGCTTTGCCCAAGGGTGATATAACCCAATCCCACATCCTCAAGGGTTTTTATCTTTTGGGTAATCCATGGAATATTATCAAAGAAACCAAGGGCCTGAGAAATGCTCATATTCAGCACATCGTTAATGCTCTTTCCTTTGTATCTCACCTCAAGCGTCTCCCTGTTATATCTTTTCCCCTGACAATCTTCACAATGGACAAGCACTTCAGGCAAAAAGTTCATTTCAATAACCTTTACCCCGGCCCCCTGT
>CAZFOI010000310.1:0-2897 GCA_964520605.1 uncultured Bacteroidales bacterium | reverse complement strand
GGCTGCAGGAACTTCCGGATCCGATCAGCTCTGTATGCTGGGACAATTTTGCGGCCGTTTCTCCGGCAACTGCCAGGGCAATGGGCGTTGCCGAAGGCGAAGTCATTCGCCTTAACGCCCGCCTGAGCCTCCCGGTATTGTTTCAGCCGGGCATGGCGGAGGGAACCATAGGCATTCCCATGGGGTATGGGCGGACCCAGGCGGGCGTCAGCGCCGATGGGCGCGGCGGCAACGCCTTCCTGCTCTCTGAGTCTGATGGTGAATCAAGATGGTTTACTGGCCCGGTCCTTCAATGGGAAAAGACAGGCGAGAAACACGTTTTTGCCCGCACACAGACCCACTTCTCCATGGAAGGTCGTGCCATTGTAAGGGAATCCGTTCTGGATAAATACAAGCAGGACCCTGCTTCGGGCAATGAGCTCCACAAATACCACGAGAAGCACAAAACCACCCTGTATCCCGCCATTGAACATCCGGGCCACCATTGGGCACTCATGGTAGATCTGAATGCCTGCACCGGATGCAGTGCCTGTGTGATTGGCTGCCAGAGCGAAAACAACATTCCTGTAATCGGCAAGGATCAGGTAAGACGCAGGCGCATCATGCACTGGATGCGCATCGACCGTTATTACACCGGCAGTACCGAGAACCCTGGTGTGGTCTTCCAGCCACTGATGTGCCAGCATTGCGACCATGCCCCTTGCGAAAACGTATGCCCGGTTGCCGCCACCACCCACAGCCAGGAAGGCATCAACCAGATTACATACAACCGTTGTGTGGGAACAAAATATTGCATCAACAACTGCCCTTACAAGGTAAGACGATTCAACTGGTACGAATACGCCACCAAAGAGAAATTCAACACCCACACCACCACCGATCTGGGCAGGATGGTTTTAAACCCCGATGTAACGGTAAGGGAGCGCGGTGTGGTTGAAAAATGCTCTTTTTGTGTGCAAAGGATTCAGGAAGCCAAGCTCAGGGCAAAAAATGAAAGACGCAAGCTTCGCGATGGGGAAATCATTCCGGCCTGCGCACAGGCCTGCCCAAGCGGCGCCCTGGTTTTTGGCGACCTGAATGATATAAACTCCCGGGTGGCACAGATGATCAAAGATCCCAGGAATTATCACCTGCTGGAAGAATTGCATACCCTGCCCTCGGTGGGTTACCTGACCAAAATACGCAATGCCTGAAAACCGGATAAAACCAAGCTAAACCTACATTCATGCTCAGTAAAAAGATCAGTTATGCCCTGGTAGAGGGCGATAAGGATTACGGCCGGATTACCGGGGAACTGCTGGCCAACGTAGAACAAAAACCCCAGAAGTGGTGGTATGCCGGCATGACCATGGGTACCCTGATGCTGGCCATGGGGGCCTGGGCTGTGTATATGTCGCTCAGCCAGGGTCTTGGCACCTGGGGGCTTACCAACAGCGTGGCCTGGGGATGGCACATCATCAACTTTGTGTGGTGGATTGGCATTGGCCATGCGGGCACCGCCTTTACCATATTTTTTCTCGTTTTCAGACAAAAATGGGCCGGTTCCATTAACCGTGCCGCAGAAGCCATGACCGTTTTTGCCGTAATTTGTGCGGCCATGTTTCCCTTGCTGCATATGGGGCGTCCCTGGCTGGCTTTTTATATCCTGCCCTATCCCAACACCCGCCTGCTGTGGCTGAACTTCAACTCTCCCCTGTTTTGGGACGTATTGGCCATCAGCACCTATCTGATCACCTCCATTATGCTCTGGTACCTGGGAATGGTTCCTGATTTGGCCACCATTGCCATGAGGACAAAAAATAAGGTGGGCAAATTTCTATACGGGCTGTTCAGCCTGGGATGGAATGGCTCGCTCTATACCTACAACCGCTATGAGACCCTCATGAAACTTCTGGGCGGGTTGGCTGCGCCCCTGGTAATCTCGGTGCACACCATCGTGGCACTCGACTTTGCCGTATCGGTTATCCCGGGATGGCATGCCACCATCCTGCCTCCCTATTTCTTTGTGGGTGCTATTTTCTCGGGTTTTGCCATGGTCCTTACCCTGATGATCCTTTTTCGCAGGGCATTCAATTTGTATGATTACATTACCGAGAAACATCTGGATAACATTGCCCATGTGCTCAAATACGGATCACTGATCATAGGCCTGGCTTACGTAACAGAACTTTTCATTGCCTGGTATTCAGGAGTAGAATACGAGCTATATACTTTCTTCAGGGCCAGGGCCAGCGGAAGTTTCTCCGTGGCATTCTGGATTATGTTTGTTTTCAATGCTGTGGTTCCCCAGCTATTCTGGTTCAAAAAGGCCAGAAAGAATCTGGTGATTCTGTTTCTGGTTTCTATAGTAATCAATATAGGGATGTGGTTCGAGCGCTACATTATCATGGTTTCGTCCCTGGCTGAAGACTTCCTGCCATCCAGCTGGACAGCCTATCACCCCACCCTTGTAGACATTGGAATATATGTTGGGACATTCGGCCTGTTCACATGCGGCATGCTTATGTTTGTGAAATTCATTCCCATTGTAGCCGTAAACGAGGTTAAGCCCATTGCACGCATGGAGCAAATCAAGAAACAAAAACAACAAGATCATGGGCACTAAAAACATCATAGGTGTGTTCAGCGATGAGGGAACCCTGTTGGGAGCCCTTAAAAAACTGCAATCTCAGGGGGTAAATATCAAGGACATTTACGGACCCTGCACCAGCCATGACCTGATTGGTGCATTTACAAAAGAATCCCGCCTGCCCTATCTCTCGGTTCTGGTTGGCATCATGACCATCATCGGGGCGTTCGGATTTATATTTTATGTTTCGGTCATAGATTATCCGCTCAGATATAAGGCTTCATGTCTTCCGAAAAGCGTAAGCGATCTGCCAACCCCACCTTTTACG
>CAZFOI010000309.1:0-2900 GCA_964520605.1 uncultured Bacteroidales bacterium | reverse complement strand
AGACAGAGCTGTTCCTGGGATGTTACCGCAATCAGACCATCGGCATTACAGGCACCAAAGGCAAGAGCACCACTGCCAGTCTTCTGTATCATCTGCTAAGCAGTTGCGGGATACCCACCCAACTGCTGGGAAACATCGGCATACCTCCTTTTGAGCGTATGGAGCAAATCACGCCCCAGACCCGCATTGTATTTGAGATGAGCAGCCATCAACTGGAACGCATCGGAGTCTCTCCGCATCTGGCCATATTCCTGAACATCTTTCCGGAGCACCTGGACCATTATAAAGGTTTTGAAGGATATCTGGCAGCCAAAATGAATATCGCCCGCTGGCAGCAGGCCTCAGACTGGCTGCTATACAACCCAGACAATCCCCACCTGGAAGCTTTGGAATCCGATGGTTTTGCAGCCTCCCGCAAGCTTAGCCTGGGCAGGCTCACCGGGCAAATGCCCGGTTCCTGCTTTTCGCAGGACAACCTCACGGTTGGCCTGCCCACAGCCCCGGGCGAAGAGTCGCCCCTGAAGTTTGAGGTCTTCCCAAAGCTCATGAATCATTTAAACTTACCAGGAAAACACAACGAGATTAATGCGGCGGCGGCTATCGCCGCCGCCCTGATCTGCGGCGCCGACCCTGCCCTGATACCCTCCGCCCTGGAAACCTTTACCGGCCTGCCACACAGACTGGAATACATTGGAAACAGCGGCAACACCCGGTTCTACAATGATTCCATCTCAACCGTTCCGGAATCCTGCATGGCAGCCCTGGAATCGCTCCCGGATACCCAAACCCTGATCCTTGGAGGCTATGACCGTGGCCTGAACTACTCAGGTCTTATGGATTACCTGGCCACCAAGCGGGTAAAAACACTGGTTTTCACAGGAGATGCCGGAAAACGCATGCACCACATGGCTTTGGCCCATGCAGGCATTAAAGGCAGGCTGCTGCTGTTTTCCGAAGGATTTGACGGAGCTTTTCACCTTGCAGCCGAAAATACCACAGGGGGAGTCTGTCTTTTGTCTCCGGCAGCGGCAAGCTACAACGAGTTTAAAGACTACTCCTATCGCGGCGAACGCTTCAGGGAGCTATTCAATCAATTGATCAAATGAGGATTTTCCTGATTGGTTTTATGGGAAGTGGAAAGACCACCCTGGGCTCCAGATTGGCCAAAAAGCTGGAATATGATTTTCTTGACACAGACCAGTATATCGAATCGCAAAGCGGATTGAGTATCCCCGAGATCTTTGCCCTGCAGGGAGAAAGCGCCTTCCGAGAGTGGGAAACCAGGGCCTTGTCCCATGCCCTGGAACGCACCAGGGTGGTGGTTTCTACCGGAGGCGGCCTCCCCTGCCACAGCGGACACATGGAAATTATGTCTGAAAACGGAGTGGTGGTTTACCTTAAAATGAGCGTCCAATCTCTTGTCTCCCGCCTGGAGTCTGCCCAAAAGAAGCGTCCCCTGATAGAGGGTCTGGGTGGAGACGGGCTCAGGGAGTTTGTCTCCCAAAGACTGCAAACACGGGAAATATATTACAATCAGGCCCATTGCATCATCAAAGGAGAATCCGCCAAACCGGCCAGTATCATTTCCCTGGTTTTCGGCTGATATTCTTCATGGCCATGGTTTTCATATATTTCATTTACATTTGCGTCTGACACAATGCATTGATGCCAATGATCAAAATCCTGACCATACTGGGCGCCAGGCCGCAATTCATCAAAGCCGCTACGGTAAGCCGCCAGATAGAACATACCCCCGGTCTGAAAGAAGTTCTGTTGCATACCGGACAGCACTTCGACCACGACATGAGCGAGGTGTTCTTTGAGGAAATGCGCATTCCAAAACCAGCTTACAACCTGGGCATCAACAGCATGAATCATGGGGCCATGACCGGACGCATGCTGGAGGAAATCGAAAAGATCATACTGATTGAAAAACCTGACTGGGTTCTGGTGTATGGAGACACCAACTCCACACTGTCAGGGGCTCTGGCTGCTTCTAAACTGCATGTAAAAGTGGCCCATGTAGAAGCAGGACTGCGCTCATACAATATGCGCATGCCCGAGGAGATCAACCGAATACTGACCGACAGGCTGAGCCGAATGTTGTTCTGCCCTTCCCAGACCGCAGCAAACAATCTGTATCAGGAAGGCTACCGTCAGATAAAGGATACCGCAAAACCTGAAGAAGCCCCGGAAATAATATTGTGCGGAGACGTAATGCTTGATGCGTGTCTGGCATTCAGGAACATCTCAAAAGAACCTGAGAAGATTAAGCTTCCGGCTGATTTTGTGCTGGCTACCGTTCACCGGGCAGAAAATACGGACACAGCCGAAAAGCTTCAGCAAATTGTCAGAGGGCTCAACATCATGGCCGAATCACTGCCTGTGGTATTCCCGGTACACCCCCGGACACAAAAGGTCCTGCAAAACAACCATAGTAAAATGCTTTCTGACAACATCATACTGCTGCCCCCTCAAGGCTACCTGAACATGCTCTATCTGCTTGAGCATTGCCAGATGGTGGCAACAGACAGCGGCGGCCTTCAGAAAGAAGCCTATTTCTTTCAAAAGCCCTGCATCACCCTGAGGGAAGAAACCGAATGGACGGAACTTGTTGAAGCAGGACAAAACGCCATCTGCGGCACCAACCCGGAAAAAATCATCGTCGCATTCCGGCACTTCCTCAAAAACAGCCGCAGCTTCCCCCAAGGCCTGTATGGCAACGGGAAAGCCGCGGAAAAGATCGTAGAAAGCTTGGTAGTTAGTTCGTAGTTCGTGGTTCGTAGAAGACCACGATCCACATACTTCGAACTACGAACCACGAACTACGAACCACGAACCACGAACCACGAACTAAACATAACCCTGCACAATCATAGCATCGGCAACATTTACGAAAC
>CAZFOI010000308.1:0-2904 GCA_964520605.1 uncultured Bacteroidales bacterium | reverse complement strand
TGCCTGGTACATGCCCTGCATCAGCAGTCACTTGCTCTTAAAGCAGAGATCGACGTTTTGGTCATACATGATGCCTCCCACGAAAGAATTAAAACATCAAACCGGATACTGCACGACCTTCCATTGGTACGCTATATTGAATTGCCGGAAAACATTGGCAGAAGTCGCATCCGAAACCTGCTGGCATCAAAGGCAGAGTCTCCCTGGCTGTTATCTCTGGATTGTGATGTGGAAATACCGGATAATGACTTTTTGGATAATTATCTCAAATCTCTACATAAGGCTGATGTTGTTTGTGGCGGGCATGTTTACCAGTCAGTGCCCCCGGTCAATCCCTATTACCTGCATTGGCTGACCGGCAGCAAACGGGAGCAGAAATCCGCCCGGCTTCGCAGCAAAAGGCCTTACAGTTCATTCATGACTTCGAATTTTTTAATCAAACGCACATTGATTCAAAAAATCGCTTTTGATGAACAACTGACATCTTATGGGCATGAGGACACTTTGTTTGGTTATCGGCTTAAGAAACAGCAATCAGGCATCTGGCACATAGACAATCCGGTAATTCACAAAGGGCTGGTCTCTTCAGCAGATTTTCTTGAGAAGACAGGCCAGGCAATGAAAAATCTTTACCTTGCATGGGAAATTACCGGGTTCGATCCAGACTTTGCCCATGCCAACAAAGCCCTTGGCTGGTATGTAAAGATCAAGAAAACAGGCATGCATGTCGTAATGAAGCGCCTTTTGTCAATGGCGCAAAAATCCATCTTAAACAAACTGCTTTCTGCTAAGCCCCGTCTGCTGGTGTTGGATTTGTATAAACTGGGCAGATTGCTCGAAATTGCATCAAAATCTGATGTGATCAGAAAGGAAGACTGTTAAGGGATATAAGTTTCCAAAACCTCGCAATACGTATCAGTGACCCATTCCACCTGCTTAATTTCTGCCGGAAGCAATATGCATTCACCCATTGCAAGCTGCTCCTGTTTCCCATTGTACTTCAGTGTACACTTTCCTGACACACATACGTAAAGAACAAATGAATCAACATAATAATACTCACTGTGAATGGTTTGGTCGAATGCCAGCAGATTTGTGTGAAAAACATCTTCGGCAACAAGATTTACTGACCCGTTCCGGGGCCTTTCAAAAGCAGTCTTGCCGGAATTTAGCTGCTTGTAATCCAGGGCTTCCACAGCCTCTTTCAAATGGAGTGGCCGCTGAGAATGTGCTGTGTCCCGCCCCCAGTCGTATATGCGGTATGTGATATCCGAGGCCTGTTGAATCTCGCAGAGAAGGATGCCGCCACCAAGGGCATGAATTCTGCCGGGTGGAATAAACAACGCATCTCCCCTGCTCACTTTCTCTAAGTGAAGCACCTCAGGAAGTCTTTCTTTGCCTGCAAGTTCCAGAAAACTTACCGGATCCAAATCGACAGAGAACCCGTTGATTACGGCAGCATCAGGCTGGGCATCCAGAACATACCACATTTCAGCCTTTCCCCGGCCTTTTCCCAATTTCCAGGCCAGTTCATCACCAGGATGTACCTGAAGAGAGAGCATTTCATTGGCATCCAAAAACTTGACAAGAAGCGGAAATTCATTTCCAAACCTCTCATACAACTGCTCCCCGATCAGGTCGCCCATGTAAACCTCCAGAATTTCTGTCAGGGAATTGCCCTTAAGGAAACCATTGCTTACGACTGACTCGCTTCCCGGAATACCCGAAATTTCCCAGCTTTCTCCGCAATGCAAAAGGCCCCTGGTATCCTTCCCAAGCATCTTTTCAATACGCTTACCGCCCCAGACTTTCTCCTTAAAGACTGGGCTGAACTTCAGGGGATACAATGTGTGCATAATACCAAAAATCAGGGCCAGAGGACCTTGTCATTGTCATCCATATCAACCGCCCAACTTACAAGCACGGCTGTATCTTCCTCGAACACTACCTGGAGTTGTGCCTGGGAGAAAAACAAAATCTCCTCTCCTTCATCTTCCGTTTCGGCTTCGAAGTTTTCGTAGCCATTGTCTTTCATCAGCCTGATGATGGCCTCCTTGTTCATCCCAATGGGGTATTCTCCAAAGAGCAGGGCCTGTTCATTGTCTGTTTCAAAGTTGGTGCAGGCGCCATTCATGGCCCTTTCAAAATAAACAGAATGACCCATGTCCCAGTAACTCCATACATCTACTACATCTGATTCATCTTCCACCTCAAGGGTTTCGGTTTCCTGTGGAGGACCAAAATACTGTTCAACCTCAGCTGCGGTAACCCCGAATTTCAGACTGCCGAAACCCATCAGGGGCTTAATCTCAATGCTTTTTTCCATTTTTGGATTCTTTGGTTTTTTAAAGTTTGCCTGCTAAGAAACAGGCAATTCAATATTATATAAAATTACACAAATTCCCGATTATGTTTTTCCAAACGGTGCATCAGGTTCACTTGCCATATGTCGGTATACCAGGCGATCGGTAAGTCCGGGCAACAATGTATTTAATAACAGGGTCATCTTCCCCTGACGGGTAAGAACCAGCTTTCTTTTTCGCTTCTCAACGGCAATCAATATCCGGGCTGCCACCTCTTCGGCAGTCATCATGCCGGCTTCGTTTCTGGGAGATTCCCCCTGCTGGGAACCATCTTTCCCGAGGGCGGTTTTTCGGATATTGGAAGCAGTAAAACCCGGGCATGCAATCAGCACATGCAGGCCTGTTTTCAGGTTTTCGATCCGGAGGGCTTCCAGGAAACCATGCATGGCAAATTTGGATGCCGAATATCCGGTTCGACCCGGAAGGCCCTTAAAACCAGCCACTGAAGACACTCCGACAACACTTCCCTCGGATTGCAGCAGCCATGGAAGGGCGTAATGGGTGCAGTAAACCATACCCCAGAAATTTACCTGCATGAGCC
>CAZFOI010000307.1:0-2919 GCA_964520605.1 uncultured Bacteroidales bacterium | reverse complement strand
AACGTTTGAGCAATTCGGCATAGCGTTCCCCGAAATAGCCGGTAGAGATCACCAGGGCCTTGTCTCCGGGTTCAATCAGGTTGGCGCCGGCCATATCCATGGCCAGGGTGCCGGTGCCCGCCATGATAAAAGGCTGGCCTGAAGGGCAGGCCCATACGTCTTTCATCATGCCAAGGCAGTTGCCGAAGGTTTTAATAAATGACGGGGCCACATGGCTGGTGGTGGCTTGCCCCATTGCCTGTAATACTTCAGGCTCAAACTCAATGGGCCCGGGAATCATTAGCAAATTTCTTCCTTTCATAGGTATGGTTATGGTGTGTTATGGTCTGATTTGATTGGTTTCCAAAAGATGAATGAGTTCGGAATGCAAGGCCGGACTCAGGGGCTGTAAAGGAAGCCTGGCAGGCCCGCCGTACAATCCCAGATAATCCATGGCAGCTTTGAGGGCAGCCACGCCCCATTTGCTGGTAACGGCGGCATTTACCGGGATCATTTTATGCTGGATGCTTTGTGCCCGTTTCATGTCATTTTGCTCAAAGGCGTTCAGGATATCTAAACAGGCCTGAGGCGCAATATTGGCCAAAGCCAGTACCCCGCCCACGGCTCCCATGGCCAGAGCCGGCAGCAGGAATCCTGCAGATCCGGCCAATGCCTGAAATTCAGGTTTTGCCCTGCCCAGGACTTCTCCCAGTTTTGCCACATTGCCTCCGGAATCTTTCATGCCGATAATGTTGGGATGGGTGGCAATGGCTGCAATGGTTTCGGCTCCCATATCCAGCCCGGTATTGGCAGGCATATTGTAGATAATTACCGGTGCCTCACTGGCATCTGCCACCTTGTGGTAGTGGGCCACCAGGGCAGGAGTCTGCATTTGTCCCTTATAAAAGGAAGGGTTTAGTACCATTACCGCATCGGCCCCGGCCTTAACGGCCTGGCGCGTAAGCGAAATGGTTTCGCGGGTGGATTCGCAACCGGTGCCGGCCAGCATTAATTTGCCGGGTGTAATGGCTTCCCTTGCAGCATGGAAAATCCGGATTTTTTCTTCATGGCTTAGCATACACAGCTCTCCATTGGAACCCAGAATCAGAAACCCTGCAAGCGGGTAGCGGCTCAGCGAACGGATGTTTTCAGCCAGTTTTTCGGTCAGCAGCTCTTCCTGCTGGTCAAGCGCGGTTGGAAGGGGAGGAAAGATTCCTTTTAAAGAAAGCATGGCAGCTTGGAAATGGTTATTATTGGCACAAAGTAACACAAATTTATTGAACCCCTGGATGCTTCCGTTTCACAAAAGATAATCGAATATCCAAAGGTTTTTGTGTTGAAAATTTTGGTAAGTTTGTTGGTATAAAAGCGCTTTTTATGGAAAGCAACGTCCTAAGAAGAATTGCCGGAACCTTTAGTTTTGTAACGGCCCTGTTTGTTTTTCAGGCATGTTATGGCACGCCCCAGGATCTTGGGCTTGATGTGCTGATTGAAGGAAAGGTTGTCTCCAGTGCCACAGGCAACCCCCTTCCCGGTATAAGGGTCTCTCCCCAGGGGTTGGGGCAATATCAATTTACCAATGCAGAGGGCAGCTTTTCGATGTATACCCTTGCTTCATACAAACTTACCATTAGATTTGAGGATGTTGATGGCGAAGCAAACGGACGTTTTGCTGCCCGGGATACCCTTATAGACAAGCCGGGAGAAAGGGTGTATTTGAGCATTGGCCTTGAACCCCTGCCGTGATGTCCTTTGCGTCAAAATGGCTTTTCAGGGCGTACCGCAACCATGCCACAAAAACCCACAAATTAAATTATCTGTTTTGGGAGTGCACTACCCGCTGCAATCTGAATTGTCTGCATTGTGGCAGCGATTGCAAAAAAGATGCCCGTTACGCAGATTTCCCCCTCGAAGTCTTTCTTAAGGCACTGGACACAATTCCCAATAATCGGAGGGATATCACCGTGGTGTTAACAGGAGGAGAACCCCTTTTGAGAAAGGATTTGTCAAAGGCCGGAAGGGAAATCCGACTCAGGGGCATGCGTTGGGGGATGGTTAGCAACGGGTTGTTGTATACTCCTGAAATCCACAACGAACTGCTTTCTTCCGGAATGGGGGCGCTTACATTGAGCCTCGATGGAATGGAAACAAACCATAATATGCTCAGAGGCAACCACCTTTCCTTTTCGGTGACAGATTGTGCAATTGATCTTGCCGCTTCTTCGCCCCGTCTTTGTTTTGATGTGGTTAGCTGCGTGCATCCGGGCAATCTGGAAGAACTTGACAAGGTATATGATTATTTACTGAATAAAGGCGTTAAGGCCTGGCGGTTGTTTACCATAGCGCCTGCCGGGAGGGCGGCAGGCAATCCGGATCTTTTGCTTAATTCCGGCCAGCTGTTGCAGTTGATGCGGTTTATTGAAGAAAAGCGCCGTTCTTCTTTAATGCAGGTGGCATTTTCCTGTGAAGCCTATGTGGGTGGTTTTGAAACAAAGGTCCGCGATGGCTGCTTTTTCTGCAGGGCAGGCATTCAGATAGGATCGGTGCTGATAGACGGCAGCATAGCTGCCTGCCCGAACATCGACCGGACTTTGGTCTATGGAAATGTGTATCATGAAGATTTTTATCAGGTCTGGCAAAACCGTTTTGAAAACATGAGAAACCGGGCCTGGCTGAAAACCGGAATATGCAGCAAATGCGAGGAGTTTGACATGTGCAGAGGGGGTGGCCTGCATTATCGCCTTTCAGGCCATGATGGTCCTTTGGTATGTCATTTCCAAATGATCCGCAAGGCCCTGCAGTAAGAAATTCAATAGCCCAAGCTGCGGTTTACCATATTAAGCAAAGTTTCTCCATTCAGCATCCTTAAGTAGTTTTCCACTATCTGGGGGGCAACCGACAATGGATCGGTGAGGCTGGCAATATGGGGGCTTATATGGA
>CAZFOI010000306.1:0-2920 GCA_964520605.1 uncultured Bacteroidales bacterium | reverse complement strand
GATTTTCGAGCGGTCTGCGCCAAACTCTCGGCTTTCGGGCCCAACCATCAAGGCGGCATCGCCTCTGGCGCTGATGGCCACCCCACAGCGCTCAAAAAGTGGCCAGAATCCTGAAAAATAGCGCGTGTTGGCGTAATCTGCCTCATTGCCGTTGACAATCAACGCATCCAGTTTTTCCCTGCGCAGTATCTCGGCAGCTTTCTCAGCCCTTTGCTTATATTCCTGTTCCGGTATCATAATTTTTCCGTGCATATCTTTCTCCTTTGTGTTTTTTGGCTTTTATTCGTGGTGGAAAATTTCTTCCATATCGACATAGTAAATTTGTTCAGCATGCCGGGCAAAGCACGGCTTGGTATGCTGCCACCAGTCCTGCGTGACGGGGTCGGCTGCCATGCGCGCCATGTCAGCATCATAATCACTGCCCACATATTCGTAATAGGCAAACAGATCCGTACCCCTGATGAAAATTGAATAATTGCGCAGGTGGCAGGCGCTTATGGTTTCAAGCACCTTCGGCCATGCCGCTGTATGAAGCTTTTTGTATTCATCCACGCATTCGGGTTTCAGAACCGCATGCTGACCAAACCTTTTCATAACTCTATTCTCCCGGGTAACCCATCGTGGTGTAATAAGCCAGATTCTCCTGGCGCGCATCCAAACGGCCGTACTGCACAATCACCGGCACATCGCTTTCGACTTTTGCGGCGTACTGCGTGGTGAGCGGCAAAACATGCTCGCCAAAATGATCAGGGTTGTGTGTCTGAAAACATTTCACACGTTCGGCAGGTACAGTCATCTGAATTTCCCGAATGGGCTCAGCATCTTCAAAATAAAGTGTGAAGACAAGATGTGCATCCTCACGGTTGGGATTTAAAACAATATAAGATTCATGCCCTTTGAGCTCACTATCACCAAAGGGTGGACGATCACCATCTGGAAAAAACCATACTTTTTTACCGTTCACTTACATCCTCCATGTGGAAATTGGTGTTTTCGAATTGCAGATATTTCTTATACGCACATAGTTTTCGCGGCTGGATAAATTCATACAAACGTGCCCATCAATCTTTCTTGGTGTTGGCATCTATCAGTACCACCGCAACCAGAATGATTCCCTTGACAACCCACTGATAGTAAGTATTGACGCCAACCAAAACCATCATGTTGCTGATGACCTGTAAAAACAGAGCGCCAATCACCACACCGAAGATACGTCCACGGCCACCCATTAGGGAAGTACCGCCTAAGACGACAATGGTCATGACATCAAACAGTAAGCCTTCGCCAATCATCACATTGCCGGATAGTGTTCGGGCTGTCAACCCTAGCGCGCCTATAGCCGTCAGGACTGCACACAGCACAAAGGCGAAGATGCCCACAAACCTGACGTTGATTCCGGAAAGCTTGGCTGCTTCGATATTGCCGCCAACCGCAAAAAATGATCTGCCAATCGAAGTGTGCTGTGTAACAATATAGAGCAGAATAGCAATGATAACCATCAAAATGACAGGGAAGGGCACCACTCCCACATAGCCAGCACCAAGGAAGTTGAAGGATTCCGGCAAACCGGATATAGGCAAGCCACCGGAATAAATAAAATATATGCCTTTAATGACATTCATGGTTACCAACGTCCCAATGAAGGACGGCATCTTGCCATACACCACCAATAGACCGTTCACAAGCCCAACCACAACCGCCATCAGCATGACCAGCGTAATCGCCAGCCAGACGGGCAAACCCATTGTTACGGCAAAGCCCGCGAAGAAGATGGACACCAGACCAATGATAGACGAGATGGACATATCCATGTTGCCGGTTAGAATGACAAAAAATTCACCCATCGATATGATCGCGATGAACGAGGCCTGCCTGAGCACGTTCATCAGGTTATTGGTGGTGCGGAATGTGCTGCTGGTTGCGCTAAAGATAACAACCAAGACCACAAAAAGGATGAGGATCATCCAATCCTGCAAAAACTGTGACCATCCCTCACTATAACGCTTTGATTTGATTTTAAAATCGCTAATTTGATTCATTTTCATTGATTCCTAACAGACTGTGTATTATGACTTCTTGAGTTTTTCTCTCACCTTCAACAACATCCATAAGTGCACCTTCAAACATGATGTACACCCTGTTGCAAAGACCAATCAGCTCTTCCAACTCAGGGGAAACAAGCACAATAGCTTTGCCCTGCTTGGTCAGTTCATTGATCAGCTTGTAGATCTCAAACTTTGCTCCGACATCAATTCCGCGTGTTGGTTCATCCATCAAAAAGATGTCGCAATTCCTGAGCATCCATTTGGCAATCACGATTTTCTGCTGATTGCCTCCCGAGAGCTTTTTGACATTCTGCCACAGTGAGTAATAGGACAGGTCCATTTTTTGACTGAAGTCATAGGCTGAGCGAGCTTCGGCCTTGTGATCCTGGAAGATCTTCCATTTTTTGAAGCGCGACATTGAGGGAAGCGTGATATTGTCCTTGATATCAAAAAGCATATTGAGACCCAGTGTTCTGCGCTCATCAGGAACTAAGCCAATGCCGTATCTGATGGCCTGCTCCGGACTTTTGATCCTGACTTCTTTGCCGTTAATGAACACATGCCCGTCACTTACCTTATGATTTCCAAATATGGCATGTATCAGTTCCGTCTTGAAAGCACCCAGCAGCCCGGCAATGCCAATCACCTCGCCTCGGCGTACCTGCAGATCAATGCTGCGGAACGCATTTGGTCCTGTCAATCCCCTGACTTCCAACAGCACCTCGCCAAAATTCTGGTTGATTGGCAGATAGACCTGTTTTAACTCGCGTCCGATGATCATCTTGATCAACTGCGGTTTGTCAATATCTTTAACATAACCGCTGTTGATATGTTTTCCGTCGCATAGCACCGTGTAGGTATCACAGCAATCTAGG
>CAZFOI010000305.1:0-2923 GCA_964520605.1 uncultured Bacteroidales bacterium | reverse complement strand
GTTCTCAGGGAATCGGCGGCATCAACGGCTCCTCCATAGGTATTCATATGGATCAGAATTACATCAGCACCAAGACTGTCTGCTGCTTCAAATGCCAGGCGGGCACGGTGAACTGATGGAGGGGCTATATTTTCCTTGATGTCGAATTTATACACCAAAAAGGTTTTCCCGGGATTCTCTTCAATGAGTCTGGCTATACGATCCTCTCGCTGGCCGTGTGCCGCCACAGACATAAGCATGACAAGGGCGATGAGCAGGTATCCGTGATATTGTTTCATAGGGACCGTAGCTTAAATGATTACATGGGGCAGGGATTGGTTATTTTCGGGCATCTGCCAGGAATTTTTCCAGGCCGATGTCGGTTAAGGGGTGCTTCAGCAGGCCCAATATGGGCTCAAGAGGACAGGTAACCACATCGGCTCCCGCCTCTGCACATTTTACGATATGCAATGCATGGCGGATACTCGCAGCAAGCACCTGGGTTTCATAACCATGAATGCTGTATATATGAACAATCTGGGCTATGAGGTCCATCCCGTCAGTACTTATATCATCCAGGCGGCCAAGGAAAGGGGAAACATAGGTAGCACCGGCTTTGGCGGCCAGAATTGCCTGTCCCGCTGAAAACACAAGTGTGCAATTTGTCTTGATGCCTTTATCGGAAAAATACCTGATGGCCTTAACCCCATCGCGTATCATGGGTACTTTAACCACGATATCAGGGTGCAAACCGGCAAGTATTTCGCCTTCTTTGATGATGCCGTCGAAATCAACGGATAAAACCTCTGCGCTTACGTCACCATCTACAATATTGCAGATATCCACATAGTGTTTCAGAATGTTTTCCTGCCCGCGAATGCCTTCGCGCGCCATCAGCGATGGATTGGTAGTAACCCCGTCGAGTATCCCCAGATCATGGGCTTCGCGTATCTGGTCCAGGTTGGCTGTATCAATAAAGAATTTCATTTGCAGAAGTATATATGGTTGAATATAATGAACAAAAAAGGGTAAGCCATCTATCGCACCGCTACAACCGCTTACCCTTGCTACCTTCCGGTCCTGGGGGGGTTCAGCGGGAGCTGGTCGTATCCGACTTACCCGTCACAAAATTAAGAAATTGTTTTGTAAGCGGCAAAAACATTTATAAATGTTTAATTTTGTTGCTTATTCACATTTAAATTCAGCAACATGGAACAAATGGAAGAAAACGTACAAACCCCCATGGCAAAACCTGCATTGTATTATGGTTTCCTGACAGGAATCGCTATGATTCTGCTAACCCTGATCATTTATTTTGCCAATTTGAGCACAGCCAAGTGGGTTGCCTACATCGGATACTTCATATTACTTTCCGGTATAATATTGGGAACCAAGGCTTTTAGGGATGAATTCAGGGGAGGTTTTATTTCTTACGGTACAGCCCTGGGATTTGGGACCTTAACCATATTCTTTGCCTCCATCATCTCAGGAGTGTTCAGTTATGTATTTTATCAGTTTATTGCCCCGGATGCCCTGACACAGCTTAAAGAAGCTGCAGAAATCCGAATGCTGGAGATGAACCCCAATGCCACTGACCAGGAAATTGATCTGGCCCTTCGGTTTGTGAGCCCCGGCCTTATGACTTTTACCAGCATCATTTCCTACACTTTCGTGGGTTTTGTGCTTTCGCTCATCACTTCTGCCTTCATGAAAAAGAAGGATCCACTGGAAGTATAAATCTTTTTCTGAAATATGCATACAAGCCCGTCATGGCAGTCATGACGGGCTTGTGTTTTTGAAAACCCTGAAAAAGGGCAGTGATCAGATTTTCCTGTGTATCCATACACCGGCCAATCCAATGGCAAGCATGGTAAGCAATACAGTGGCCACTGAAAGGGGTACCGCCAGCACATTGGCCCCAGAGGCATTAAATTGCCGGAACCTGGCACTGTTTGTTCCGGAGGTCATGGCAACCTGTACCACCACTCCCGCTGATTTGGTGCCTCCCAGGTCAATCTCGAACTGATACGTTTGATAGGAACTTGTAAGTACTACAGATGAATGAAACTGAAAGGTGCTGCCGCCATCAGTTGAATAAAACACACTGAGGGTTTGGCCTGTTTCCCCTCCATAAGTCATGGCATCGAAGCTTACTAATAGCTGATTAAAACCGGAATAGTCTATGACCGGAGTTTGCATATAGCCTCCCAAAAAGAATCGGAGGTATCCACCTCCGGCGCTTTCCACTGAATAATTAAAGAAAGAATATCCCAGTGTCAATGCCTGGTCAATTTGTTCCTGGGTTTGAAAAGCCCCGGATACCGGAAGGTCAAGACTCGACAGTACGGTTCCGCTGAGATCCATTTGCCTGGCTGGCAAGCCACCACCGGTAATGCTTATTTGTCCGGTTTTGGCGCCTGCTGTAAGGCCCGCTGCGAGTCTTACGTAAACTGTCTGTGCAGCCCCGTTATAGGCTGTTAGCATAATAGAAGCGGAATACGTGGTGTTGTCAAGAGAAATTTCATAACCAGAAGGTGCGGCAATGCTTACATTGCTGCCATCCTGGCCAAATGAAGTAAGAGTAAAACTTTTGTGCAAAGAGGGTCCGCTGCCCTGCATATACTCAAACCCACTCAGGGAAGCCGGATCTGTGGCAAATTCATCCGCAGCAAAATCAGAAATAAAAATATCGTCAATGTTCAGGCGGGCATTGGAACTTCCTGTTTCAGTGGCCCTTTTGATTCTTAGCCGAACAGAACCACCCACATTAACCGTAGCAGAAAACCGCTGTACATCATCGCTTGCAGGAGCGGTAAAATCAGTGCCTATCTGTGTCCAGGAGACCCCATTGTTGGTACTGTACTCTACCCTCCAATCTACTTGTGAATCAGTTCCATACCTTCGGTAATTGAATGCCACAACGCCCATGCCTCCGGTTTTGTTC